>DASPVU010000214.1:0-6560 GCA_035622215.1 Myxococcota bacterium
TACTGGATGGCCACGCCCCTTACAGGGGCTCGCCATGACGATAACATCGCTGAAACTTTAACATTGGGAGAGAATAATATGAAGATTTGTCCGACTTGTCGCGAAGAGTTTTTTGATCACGTAGAAACGTGCGGTGCCTGCCATGTGCACCTCATAAGCGAGGCAGAAGCGCAGGCTCTAGTTTCGAGCGATGGGCTCTTGTCGAAGGAAGAGATGCTTGAAGCTGAAATGGTTAGCTTGGTAGAAGCGGGGCTTCTGCAGTGCCGCGAGATCGAAAAGGCTTTGGCTCGAAAAAAGGTCTCCTGTGTGGTTTATCCGGTGAACTTGGAAGGCGAAAGCAGTGCGGCCCTCGGTGCAACTGGCGATCGCAGATACATGGTTATCATCAGGGTCCAGGATCTTGATAAAGCGAAAACGGCTCTAGAAGGCCAGTTTATGGAACAGGTGGCGCGGGAAGGCCAAGGTGCCTTTGTCGCCGAGCCGGTCAACTTATCAGAAGGCGTGATTAACTGCCCAGCTTGTGGCGAAACCAATCCGCTCAAGGACGGTGAATGCCCAGTCTGCGGCCTGTTTCTGGGGGTCGTAGAACCCGAAGGCAAAAAAGTCGGTTAGCCCAAAGTTACAAAAAGCCAAAAAAAAGAACTTTAAAGTTCTTTTTTTCGCAAAATTGTAACTTTCAAGTAACGGAGTTATCAACATCCCGAATAATCAGAGCTTTTTTTGCACCATTGAAATGGGGAAGCGCGTTTGGTTACATAAAAAACGACGTGCGCTCCCCAAAACGTCGCCAATCTGGAGTATCAGTAGCTTCGCATTTGTTGTTGTCTTGAGTCCGGTTCTTTGGACGGAGGAAACAACGCGATATGGTAAGGAATTTCTTAATCCCGCTGCTCTTTCTTATAACTATGACTGCAGCGGCACGAGCGACCATCTTAGACCAAGCACGAAATCTCCTCGATATATGCGAACAAAAACAAACCGAACATGTTGGCCTATGTATTGCCCATTCCTTAAGAGCTGTGGTCGACATAATCTTTTTTGTCCCGATCGGATTCCTGGACACAATTTTTCCTGACAAACACTCTTTTTACCACGCTGACAGCAATCGAAAAGATGCCGACGATTTTGATCGCACACGCAGAAGCCTCAAAAAATTGGTGGCATTTTTAGAGAAGGTCGAGACTGCCTATACCTACCTCGCTAAGGTTAAAGAGAACGACGCGTATCTCGAAACCCATTTCGGAAAGAAATTCAAAATCGCCTTGAACGAACTTAAAACCGAAACGGAGTCTGAGATCGATACGATAAAGCGAATTCACACGATCAATAGGTCCGGTAAAAACGCTCTCGCATCACTGGCCAAGAATACCGATTATTACGAGACGACCCGCGCCAGTTTTTGCTACACGCCCATCACGGGCGAATAACCTGCGGCACCGCTCAACCGCATTGCCATATTGGCGGTGAGCCACACGAATTTAATTCTTATATTTCTCTGCTGCCTTGCCCAAGGCGCTGGCAAATTCCGTTTCAATTTCAAAGGATTTTTGCGTGATGATGCCGGTGCTTGAAGCCATGCGAAACAGCACGTATTTTTCGATTACCCGTTCCAGTGGCCGAACTCCTTGCTCGCTGCAATGCTCGGCGTCGTACTTGATAATCTGTTGAAATGTCTCGTCATTTGAACTTACCAAACCTGACGGAGTGCCAAATTGTTTGACGGCTTGGTCGAGAAATTTGTTGGCAATAGTAGTGCGCGCTTTTATCACAGCGGGAAGGAAGTCAAAGCATTCCATACGATCGAGCAAGGCGCCAGCGGCGTCATCGGGCCTAATGTTTGCGGCAAAAATACATATGATGTCTTTCGTGAAAATTTCGGTTTCCAGCCCTTCGTCGAAATAGTTTCCTTCCGTGAGAAGACGCTTCAGAACAGATTGGTAGTCCGCACTCTTCTTGTTGGAACTTCGCAGCGCGTCGTGGGCTTCATCAAAGAAAAACACACAGTTTTGCACCTTAGCTTTTAAAAAACACTCTGTAATTTTGGCTTCTTCGTGACCGTTGTTATCGCCAGGAATTTTCCGTACGCAGCATAGAGATTCTGGGGGATTCTCAGCAAGATTAACTTTAAAAAATGGCAGCCCTAGGCATTTGGCGATCAATTTAGCCGTCTCGGTTTTACCCGTGCCTGGTGCGCCAATAAACAAATAAGCTGGTTTGGATCCCTCTTTTTGGCCTGTGCTCATCGACCGTTGTTCGATGCCGAAGACCATGAGCTTGATCGCGTCGACCAATTTGCGATCAAAAGTGCTGGCCATGGCATCTTCAATAATCTTGCATCGATCCCCGGCCTGCAATTGTTGGCAGGAAGTGGGAAGAGCCACGAGCTTTTTCAAGCAGCTGATTTTCCTATCGGTCTCTTTGCGATCCGGAGGCATATAAGAACGGGCTTGGTCCCATCTTGCTCGCAATTCACGTATGCGTGCGCGGGTATCTTTTACTCGTTTTTCAGGGATCTTTTCGTTTAGTTTAAGTTCGAGCTCTATGGCTTCCAAAGCCTTCATATCTTCCGTCGGCCAAATAGAGTTTTGCAGCGACGCAACACTTCCTTCAAGTTTGTCCCGAAATCCGAAGCCAATTAAACCAGCAAACATGAGAAAGTTGGGATTAGACATGAGATAGTTACTGCCGATCGCAATAACCGCGCATTTGATGCCGGCGTAGCAGACATTTTGTATTCTTTTTCCAAGGATTTCATTATTGTGAGCTCTTTGGATTTGTTCTTCTCGCGTGCCGCTGCGCTCGTACTCAATTATCCGTTGTTCCAAAACGTCGCAAAAGCCATCCATTGCCAATAAAGAACACGATTGCAAGAATAATAAACTAATAATAATTATTTTAGATTTCACAAGTATTCCTGTAGATTTTTACTGTTTTCATCGCTGTATTTAATAATATTAAAATAATATATGTCAAGGGATTGCTGGCGGTATTGACATGAAGTATTGCCTTTCATAGATAACGTTTCGCGTTAAGGCGCGTAGCTCAGCGGTAGAGCACTTCCTTGACATGGAAGGGGTCGTCGGTTCAAACCCGGCCGCGCCTACCATTACAGCGTTTCTCACCCGAATAGGGTACAGACTCGCTTGTTCTGTTTCGTTATATTTCATTTGCTCTTCCCTTAAATAGGTAGACTATTCGCGGTCAGATCAAATGAAATATAACGAAACAGCCCTGCGCGATTCTATACCCTATTCGGGTGAGAAACGCTGTAAACCCTGCTTTGGGCAGGGTTTTTTTTACGGTGAAGCAGCTATGAGCAATATTCACGTTATTCTTCCCGATGGTCACGAAAAAATACTGGTTAAGGGTGCGACCAGCATGGATCTTGCGATGTCGATTTCGCCGCAATTGGCCAGTCGCGTGGTGGTGGCCAAGGTCAACGACCGGCTCACCGATTTGCAGGATCCGCTTAATGACGGTGACCGGGTGGTCTTGCTCGAGGCCAAGGCTCACGAGGCGCAAGACGTCATTTCTCACAGCTGTGAGCATGTGTTGGCCGCAGCCGTGCTAGATCTATTTCCCCAAGCTCAAATCACCATGGGGCCGAAAAACCACGAAGAGGGCTTTTATTACGACTTTGACATAGGGCGTCCATTTAGCGACGAGGATTTGGTCATCATCGAAGAAAAGATGGCCGAGCTGATTAAGCAGGGCATATCATTTCGTAAAAAGTGGCTCACTAAGGGTGAGGCCAAAAAGCTGTTTTTACAACTTGGGCAAAAATACAAGCCAGAGATTCTCGATTGGATCCCAGAAGACACCGTAACCATCTATGAGAGTGGCAATTTTGTCGATCTCTGTCGTGGTCCCCATTTACCCAATGCGAGCTTTATTAAGGCCTTTAAGCTCTTGGGCGTTTCGGGGAGTTATTGGCGCGGCGATTCAAGCAAAGAAATGTTGCAGCGGATTAGTGGCATCGCGTTTTTCGATAAGAAAGCCCTTGATGCTTATTTGTTTCGCATCGAAGAGGCCAAGAAGCGTGACCATCGCAAACTTGGCCCCAAGCTTGGCTTATTTTCTGTTTCCGAGCGGTTTGGCTCATGGCAGGATCCAGCATCGTCGGAGAGCGAAATCAGGGTACTTGTCTATGTCCCAAGCAGGCTTGCTGCTTTGCACGGAATTATCCAAAAAATCGAAGGGCTCATCGCTCAGTTGGTTCAGCATTTCCCAACTGGCCATCTATCGCTTCGGAGTTTCAACGTATTGCCGAAGCACGCGCTCGTACAACAGGCGGAAGTGGATGTGCGTATATTTGCATCGAGCATGGACGCATCAGCGCGCAAAGATGTTTGTGACGCAGTGCAACAGTTCAATCATCGTGAGCCCGCGCTTCACGTCAAATGCCAATTCGAAAATATGGCGACCGAAGAAGTAGGCCCCGGTTTGGTCATGTGGTTGCCCCGTGGTGGCCGCCTTAGATCCATCATCGAAGATTTTTCGCGCAGGCGGCACTTTGCGGGTGGCTACGACTGGGTCTATTCCCCTCATATCGCCAAGAGCGATTTATGGCGTATCTCGGGGCACTTGGGCTTCTATCAAGATTCAATGTTTGCGCCTATAAACGTTGATGGCAATGAATATCTGCTTAAGCCCATGAATTGTCCTTTCCATGTGTTGATGTTCAAGCATAGCCCGAGAAGTTATCGGGATTTGCCGTGCCGTTACGCGGAATTTGGCACGGTGTATCGCTACGAGCTTGCGGGTGTGCTTCATGGGCTGATGCGAGTGCGCGGTTTTACCCAAGATGATGCGCACATTTTTTGTCGTTGGGATCAACTCGATCACGAATTGGATCTGGTGCTCAAGTTTGTCATTGACATGCTAACCGCGTTTGGCTTCGAGGAATTTGTGGTTAACATTTCCACGCGACCGGAAAAGTATGTGGGCGAGCTTTCCATGTGGGCCAAGGCAGAAGAGAGCCTGAGAAATGCAATTGAGCGAGCGGGCATGCCCTTTGTCGTCGATGAAGGTGGTGGTGCGTTTTATGGACCGAAAATCGATATCAAACTCAAGGATTGCCTCGGGCGCATGTGGCAATGCTCCACTTTGCAGCTCGATTTTAACAACCCAGAGCGCTTCGATTTGCTTTACGTAAATAATCATGGTGAGAAGGTACGCCCCGTGATGCTACACCGCGCTCTATTTGGCTCGATCGAACGGTTTATCGGAGTGCTAATCGAGCACTATGCCGGCGCCTTTCCCGCCTGGCTCTGCCCCGAACAGGTGAGAATTTTGACGGTGAGTGAACGGCACAATAGCTACGCAACTGAACTGCTCAGCCAACTAAAAAATCATGGCCTTCGCGCAGAATTCAAAGACACAGGCGAAAAACTCGGCGCGAAAATTCGCGAAGCACAACTCGATAAAATTCCGCTGATGGTGGTGGTGGGAGATAAAGAAGTGGCGGAAAAAGGCGGAACCTTGAGGCTTAGGTCGCAGGAAGATAAGGGGTTTTTTGCCATCTCAGATCTGATTAACGAGATCAAACAGCAATGCCAAGAGCCGCTCTAGTTAGTACGTGTTTAGTATGCCCCATTGCCAAGGTTGACACATGTGGAGAAGGTAGCGCGAAAGCCTTATTTTTGGCTTTGGTAGTGTTTTTAAGTTTGTGGAGAAAGAATGGCAAGTATGTCTAATCCAAGTGGGGGAGAATTTTCATCAACAGGTCAAAGAAGTGGTCGGGAGCGCATGGATGAACCAAGGGTAAACCGGCGTATTCGTGTACCAGAAATTCGCGTGATCGGTGAAGACGGTGAACAGCTTGGAATTATGCCGACAATTCAGGCCCTTAGGCGGGCGGAATCGGTAAACTTGGATTTGGTAGAAGTGCAACCGCGAGCCAAGCCTCCGGTTTGCAAGATCATGGACTACGGCAAATATAAATATGAGCAAGCCCGAAAATTGGCCGAATCCAAAAAGAAGCAGCAGCAAATTGAACTTAAAGAAGTAAAGTTCCGGCCAAAAACCGGCGATCATGATTTCGACGTAAAGGTAAAAAATCTTAAACGATTTTTGGAAAAGGGTAACAAGGGCAAAGTAACGGTGATGTTTCGCGGCCGTGAAATCGTCCACCCTGATATCGGTCGTGAAATGCTAAACCGGGTCATTCAAGCCTTGGGCGATGAAGCCACCATCGAACAACACCCCCGCCTAGAAGGCCGCCAAATGGTGATGATCGTAGCCCCCGGCCGAGGTGGCAGCAAAAAGCCATCGAATTGAGTTGGGTGCCCACCCTCTTGCCTAGCTGGTGAATTGTCTATATCCAGCTTAGCGGTAAATGATTTGGACTGTGGAAAATCAAAAGGAAATGGAAATCCTATGGCAGGATGCAAAAAATCTCGGGGTCGCAATAATCCGAAAATGAAGAGCGGCCGGGCGACCAAGAAGCGTTTTTCCTTAACCGCCAGTGGCAAGGTCAAGTTTAAGAAAAAGGGCTTAAGGCACGGTATGTGCAACAAGAATCGCAAGCTCAAAAGAAACCTGCGCAAAGCTGGCATCAT
>DASPVU010000215.1:0-2921 GCA_035622215.1 Myxococcota bacterium
GGCGTTTTTGAAACTCAAAAATCCTGGGGCCTGGTTTTTGTCGATCCCACAGTTTTCCCGTAATCGCGTTCAGGCCTTCGGCGCATCATATACTTTATTCGGATTATTTGCCGTCTTAAATTATATAGTGCCTTATTTCATGTGGTCGGGTTCTGATGCGAATCATTTTTCCCTTCATCTGACCTTAAGATTTCTCGCCGCAAGCTTTTGCTTTCTCCTCATCGTTCATGAATATTGGCCGGTAAAGCTACAACCCTGGTTGCCCTGTTTTTGGCATGCCACCTTACTCTATTGTTTACCGTTTTATGCAACCTTCATGTTGCTCGACAATGGCTGCACCAAGTTTTGGCTAGGAAATAGTGTGCTCGCATTATTTTTACTCGCCGCCATTGTAGATTGGCTTAGCTTCACCGCCCTTTTGCTTTTGGGGGCGTTTTTAGGCTATGGCAGCTTTTTATTGGTGGGCCATGGCCATACCGCGCCCTTAGATTATGAAACCATTTATTCCACTGTTTATCTCTATGCCTTTGCCGTGATTATCGGTATATTGTTTTCCCGCCGCAACGAAAAAATTACCCAAGAAAAGCTAAGCATATTGCAAAATATGTCAGCTTCTATAGCCCACGAGATACGCACTCCCTTGGCTAGCATTTTGATTAATTCTCAGCATTTAAAAAAATACTTTTCCAAATATCGCATATCTCATAACTTGGCCAAAAGCGCGGGGCTATCGGTCCCCAACATAAGCACAACCGAGGAGCGCCTCGTTTCCGAAATCCCTACGAGTATGGAGAACATCGCCAAAGATACGCAAAACATGGTGGACATGTTATTGATAAAAACCAGAAGTTATTGCCCAAATTCTTCATCAATATGTTCAGTAAATCTCTGCGTTGATACCGCGATAGAACGGTATCCCTTCGGCAGCAATCAAAGAGAAAAAATACACTGGAAAAAAGGTGCCGATTTTCATTTTTTGGGGAATGAAAATTTATTTATCCACGT
The DNA here is from genome assembly GCA_035622215.1 of Myxococcota bacterium. Taxonomy (GTDB): domain Bacteria; phylum Myxococcota; class UBA727; order UBA727; family JABDBI01. The sequence continues at coordinate 1,006 of DASPVU010000215.1, forward strand.
ATTACTCAATTTACTAAAAAATAGCCTGATGGCCATCGGTGCTGTTGACGACGGCAAAATTATCATCTGGATGGAAAACACCAATGGCGATTGCTCCCTTCATTTTAAAGACAACGGCAAGGGCATTGCCAAGCGCATTTTACCGAATCTTTTTGAACATTTTGTAACGGATTCAGACAACAGCGCAGGTATTGGGCTCGCATTTTGCAAAGCAGCGATGAGAAATTTCAATGGCGATATCATATGCCGAGCCGGCAAAGACAATGGCACGGAGTTTATCATGAGCCTGCCGAAAACCGCTTATTCTGCCGTCAAGGCGAGTCCACAGACGAGCCATGGCAATCAAGCATTCGGATAAATCGATTAAAATTCGCTTGGAGCTGCGCTTGCCTGTTGCGCTTAAGCTCGTTGGTACTAACGTGGCGGACCAGCGTGGGCTCTAGCGGCGCATTTTCCATAATCCTGTTCATGGTGATGAGCTTTTCTCTTTCTCTATCCGCTGAGTGCCGCGCATGCGCAAGCTCGGTTAACAGGCTTTCATAAACTGAGCCGTAATTTTCGTTCAAGGCAAAGCCGGCTGTAATAAACCCACCCAAAAAGCCAAATACAATACTAAATACAATGCTCAAGCATATAGCAAAAGAGAAGCGCGTAGGCTCGGGACGGCTTTTAATCAGAATCCCTTTACGCTTGACCCAGGTTTTGGTCACTTCTTCCGAAGGTGAAAGCAATTGATAATCCTAAAATTTGGGTATCTTATAACTACACGCCCTAAAAACAACTAAGACCAAGGATTATTCCCATAAGGTTGTTAATATTTATTGATAAATATACTGCGAAATGCATAATGTGGAGTTTTAATGCCAAAGTGGTTGAGAGCTTGTCAAACCGTTTTCCTGGCGGCGCTATGTGCCCTGCTCCTAGGTTGTGGCAATCTTGAGTCAAAAGATCAGCATGGCAGGAAACCCGACAAGACTAACGTCGGCACCAACGAAGAACCAGAAAATGATGACGAGGGGTCTCAGACACCCATCAAGGTATTGAGTTTGGATGGCGGAGGCGTTCGTGGGGTGATTTCCGCTCACCTTTTAGCCGGCATCGAAAAGGAAACGGGAAAAAAGACTCACGAGCTGTTTGACGTTATTGCAGGAACGTCCACTGGCGGCCTGATCGCTATTCTCCTCACAACCCCCAATGATAAAAACAACGGTCCTTACATGTCAGCAGAAGAAATAGAACAATTCTATCTCACCAAGGTGAAGGAGCTTTTTTCTAGCTCATGTGGGCGTTTTGTGCCCAAGCAAGCCTGTGGCTTAAAGGGCCCGATGTATGACGCAAGCGTCCTAGAGCGAATGATTAATGAGATGGTGGGTTATCAGCAATTTGGTGCATCGCTCACGCCTGTACTGGTTACCGCGTTTGACATTGAAAGAAAGCAGGGCTTCACCCTGGAAAGCGATTTACCGAATTTTGCTAGTCTAACGAAACTCGATGTAGCACGCGCAACTTCGGCCGCTCCAACCTATTTCTCTCCCAAACTCTTGCGGATTAAAAGCTCAAAGGGTGGAGAAACAGAGCATTACATGGTGGATGGTGGTCTGTACAAAAATAATCCAGCCATGCTGGCCTTTCGCAAGGCCGAGAAGCTGTTTGGCCCAAATGAGTTAAAAAGGCGAGGCGTATTGTTAATTTCTGTCGGTACCGGGTGGCCTGTAGCCCAGGTGCATGACGGCTCAGAGCTGCTCAAAGCTGGTTTTCTTGGGTGGGCGCCTGCCATAGTCGATGCCATCATCGACGGAACCTCACAAGAAGATCATTGGTCCTTAGAGGAACTTTTTCAATTATATCAACGATCGAAGTATATAAGAATCCAAACAATTCTTGATAATATCAACAACAAAGATATTGTTGAGCTT
>DASPVU010000216.1:0-10592 GCA_035622215.1 Myxococcota bacterium
AGACGACCGGCGGTATCAAAAATAATGGCGTCGCATTTAAGTTCGCGGGCTTTTTTGAGTCCTTGTTGGCAAATTTCTTGGGCTGAGGTCTGCTCAATATGGAAAACCGGTACGTTCAAACGTTGTCCAAGCAGCTGGAGCTGCTGAAAAGCGCCAGGCCGATAAATGTCTGCTGCGATCAACAGCGGCTTTTTCTTTTTTTCTTCTTTGAGAAAGCGCGCCAACTTCGCGCTCGATGTAGTTTTTCCGCTACCTTGTAGACCCACCATCATAAAAGATGACAGCGATGACGAAAGATCCAGCTCAAGGTTTTCCGGGCCCATCAACGCTTCAAGCTCTTCGTAACAAATGCCAACAAAATGTTCTGACGGAGAGAGTTTATGGGCCTGGCCTTTTTTATCGGTCACCGCGGTTTTTACTAACAAGCCCAAAGCCCGCTGTTTCACCCGCTCGATGAAGGCCTTGACCACCGAATATTCTACGTCCGCTTCAAGCAAAGAGAGCCGCACTTCTTTTAGCGCATGGGCGATATTGTCGTCGTTCAAAACCGTTTGTTTGCGTAACAGGTTCTTAGCACTGCTAAATCCCTTGCTAATCGTTTCCAGCATGACGGGGCGCTCCAGCGCAGTGTGTGGTGTGGTTTTTTATCAGCCGGCGCAAGCTAAAGCAATTGGATCGCATATTCAACCGGTTGAAAAATCCTGAGGAATAACAGTCAACTAGCCCATCGGGACGCCCAAGCCTTGGCCATTAATTCGCGTTCACTGTTCACTGCCGATAAGATGGATTTGGTAGAAGCCAAGTTTTCCACCTGCGGGTGCAAAAGGGTGTTCTGGTGACCAAAAGCGAGCTAATTGACGATATCGCGCTGCAGACGCCGGAGATTCAACGGCGCGACGTGGAACTAGTGGTCAATACCATTTTACAAACCATGTCCGATGCCTTAGCGTCGGGCCAGCGGATTGAGATTCGCGGTTTTGGCTCATTTGTGCCAAAATTACGGCGTTCTCGCGCGGCGAGAAACCCTCGTACTGGTGAAGAGGTTAGCGTTCCACAAAAATACGTGCCCTTCTTTTCTGTGGGCAAAGAACTCCGCGAACGCATTAACCAAGGTCCAACCAGAGAGAGTTTATATGGCGAAGAAAAATCGCCGTGGCGAGCATAGAAAGACCAGGCAACGTGAAAGCAGCAGTTCTGATTGTAATTGGCGATGAAATTCTTACGGGGAAAGTCAAAGACGATAATAGCTTTGTCTTCACCCGCACCATGTTTGAACGCGGCGTGCGCGTATCCCGTATCGAAACAATTCCCGACAATATCGATGTTATAGCGAAAACCGTAGCCCACCATGCGAACTCCACCGATTATGTATGCACTTCGGGTGGAGTGGGCCCCACTCACGACGACGTCACGTTTGATGGTATTGCAAAAGCCTTTGCTTTACCCATCAAGGAGCATGATGAGGCTTTCGCTTATTTTCATAGCGCTCAGCAAAAAGCTGGCCGCGGCGATTTGGTATCGGAAGCCCAGAGAAAGATGCTGCGATATCCCACACCCTGTCAGGTTTATTTTGTGCAGCCGCTATGGTTGCCTCTGGTAGTGGTGAACAACGTGTACATTTTTCCTGGTGTGCCTTACCTGTTTGAAAAATTACTATTGAATCTGGCGCATCTTTTTGTGGGTGGGAAGTTTTTTCGCGAAACGGTTTACACCAATCTTTCGGAGAACCAAATAGCAGCAAACCTTAAAGCCGTGCAAGACGAGAATCGCGCCGTGGCTATTGGTTCCTATCCAAAAATGCCTGGTGGAGCCTATTCGGTGATGATTACCGTCGAAGGGGTGGATGAGAACAAGGTCCACGCGGTCGCACAAAAACTCATGCCGCTTATCGATGGTAGACGCGCGCCATCTTGAACAAGCCAGTTTCGCCTCATAAAATGCCAAAAGAAACCCATTGCCTCGGCACGTTAATGAAAGAATCAAACCTATCTAATTTTGAGCGATGGCGGGCGCTTGGTAAAAAAGAGCTTATGGATCAAGATCCCATGGCGCTTGCTAAAGACTCTCTTGAAGGCATCACGATTAAGCCAGTTTATGGCAGTGAAGACGTGAACGATGTCAAAGATACTTACCCCGGCCTCTATCCCTATTCTCGCGGCATCAAAGCCACCATGTATCGTAATCAGCCGTGGACTATCCGCCAATATGCGGGATTTTCCGGAGCCAAAGCATCCAATGAATTTTACCGCGAATGTTTAAGGCGTGGGCAGAAGGGCTTGTCGGTAGCCTTTGATCTACCAACTCATCGTGGCTACGATTCGGATGACCCTGAGGTTCGTGGCGATGTGGGAAAAGCCGGTGTGGCCATTGATTCCGTTTTGGACATGAAAACGCTCTTTGATGGCATCGATCTCAAAAACGTCAGCGTTTCCATGACGATGAATGGTGCCGTCTTGCCGGTGTTCGCGGCGTTCTTGGTTGCGGCAGAAGAGAGCGGGGTCAAAAGAGAAGAAATCTCGGGCACGATCCAGAATGACATTCTGAAGGAATTTCTCGTGCGCAACACGTTCATCTATCCGCCCAAGCCCTCCATGCGCATCGTGGCTGATGTGATGGAATATTGCGCAAAAAATTTGCCCAAGTTTAACTCGATCAGCATCAGCGGTTATCACATACATGAGGCAGGGGCCGACCTGGCGCTTGAGCTTGGTCTCACGCTTGCCGACGGCATCGAATACGTGAAATGCGCAAAAGATCGAGGGCTATCGTTAGATGCATTCGCGCCTCGCCTTTCCTTTTTCTTTGCGACCGGCATGAATTTCTTTATGGAAGTCGCCAAATTGCGAGCGGCCCGCAAACTTTGGGCGAAGATCATGCGCGGCCTTGGTTGCCAAGATGACCGCTCATTGTTGCTTAGAACGCATTGCCAAACTTCGGGCTGGAGCCTGGCCGCGAAGGACCCATATAACAATATTATTCGTACTACATTGGAAGCACTATCATCGGTGCTTGGCGGCACCCAATCCCTGCACACTAATTCTTTTGATGAAGCGTTGGCCTTGCCCACCCCGACATCTGCGCGAATCGCAAGAAACACGCAGCTGATCTTGCAGCATGAAACCGGTATCTGCGATGTGGTTGATCCCTTGGGAGGGTCTTATTATGTGGAGTATTTGACAGAACAATTAGTGATGAAGGCGGAAGAGATTATTGCCAAAGTCGAGGAAGCAGGCGGCATGGTGCAGGCTATGCTAGCAGGTTTGCCCATGCGCTGGATTGAGGAAGCTTCACTAAAGCGGCAGGCCAGGATTGATAGCCTGCAGGAAATAGTGGTGGGAGTTAATAAATATTGCCTTGATGCAGAAGAAGCGGTTGATGTTTTGCGCATAGACAACCTTCAGGTGATTAAGGAGCAAAGCGAAAATCTTTCTAAACTTAAGCAAAATCGCGATGGAGAAAAGCTAAAGAATTGCTTAAGGGCGCTCGATGAAGGGGCACGAGGAGGTGCCAACCTCCTAAAGCTCGCCATTGACGCCATGAGATGTCGTGCAACTGTCGGCGAAGTGTCGCTTGCACTAGAAAAAGTTTTTGGTCGCTTTTTACCAGAGGTGTCGACGGCGACGGGGGTGTATACCGCGGTGTACCAAGAGAAGAATGACATAGAGAGGCTGATCAACGAGGTCGAGGCCTTTGCTAAGATTATCGGCCGCCAGCCGCGCATCCTCGTTGCTAAGCTCGGTCAAGACGGCCATGATCGAGGGGCCAAAGTTATCGCGAGCTCCTTTGCCGACTTAGGTTTTGATGTGGATTTGTCACCGCTATTTGCCTCGCCCAGGAGCATTGCCCGCCAGGCCATAGACAATGATGTACACCTGATAGGCGTATCGACACTCGCGGGTGGCCATAACAGTCTCGTGCCGGAGCTGATCGACGAGCTAAAAAAGCTGAAGGGCGAAGATGTGTTGGTGGTGGTCGGAGGTGTCATCCCTGAACAAGATCACAAGCATCTCTACGACGCTGGTGTGGTAGAGATTTTCGGTCCTGGCATCAGCGTCATCGACGCTGCTCGGCGAATTCTACAGCGACTGATGCAAAAAGCGGGTAGTTAGGAGCTTGGTTGTGTCTGAGGCAGGCATCGACATCGTGGAATTGATCAAACGGTTTAATGCAGGCGATCGCAACGCCTTGGCTCGTGCCATAACCATCATAGAAAGCAGAGCAGAGGATGCCAAACCTCTGCAGAATCAGCTGTTGAATGAGTTAAAACCGTCAAAGAAAAATACCATTAGGATGGCTATTTCTGGTCCACCAGGAGTTGGCAAGAGCACTCTGATTAACGCTCTTGGACAGCATTTACTTAAGAAGCAATTTTCCGTCGCTATTTTACCCATCGATCCGTCGAGCGATGTAAGCATGGGCAGCATCATGGCTGACAAGACGCGGATGAGAGCTTTGGTTAATCAAGACAACATCTATATCCGACCGTCGCCATCCAAGGGAAGTTTAGGTGGCGTAACACGATCTACCGCCGACGTAATGTTTTTAGTAGAAGCTTTTGGCTTTGATTTTATTATCGTTGAGACACTGGGAGTGGGCCAAGCGGAGTGGGTCGCCCATTGGCTCTCGGATCATTTTGTTTTGCTTTTGCAACCTGGTTCTGGCGATCAACTTCAGGCGATGAAAATGGGTATTTTGGAGAAAGCCGATTTTATTTTGATCAATAAGGCTGACGACGAGCAAAAAGCTCTAGCCGAGAAAAGCAAAAATTTCTTAAAATCGATCAAACATCGAGTTAACGGAGATAAACCATATGTCTCCACCATCAGTGCTCTTTACGATATCGGCGTCGACCGTTTTTTGCAGGAATTACTAGACCGCCATGCAAGAAAAGTGTCATCGGGACAATTGGCAAAACTGCGCCAAGATAATCGAGCATCTCTGTTTGATTTTCTCTTCGACGAGATCTTAACCGAAAAGCTAAAACAGCTGCCGCTTTATCTCGACAAACGTCAAAGCATAGCAGAAAAGGCGTCGTCCAATTCCCTGCCCCTGACGCCGACCATCACCTTTCTGGTAGACGAGCTCTGCCAAAATCTATCGTCATGGCGAGCGTAGCGTGGCCATCCAGCTCAGTGGCTATAGGTCTGGATGGCCACGCTACGCTCGCCATGACGAGACTCTATAACGTGTCCACGCCACAATTACCGCTCGCCATGACGGTGGCGAATTTAAAAAAGATTCGGAGTGGCGATGAGGAGATGGTCGCTTTCGCAATAGATAGAGGCCCTTTCGGCTATGATTTGGTTCAATGTGCCGATCCGCGTGTCGAGAGAAAGTACTTCGTTGCTGAGCGGATATTGCACGCCATTGGACCAAATCGGACCCACATTGGCCGCTAGAGGGAAGAGAGAAATGAACGATCCCGCCGCGTTATCGAGCGTAACTTCCCGCTGTTTGGGACAGATGAAGATGCATTGTTGGTGATCTACCAGCGAAATCGTCATGCTAGGGGCGAATTTTTTCATGACGAAGATGTTGGTAAGAAAATGATCGCTGCGCTTGCCATACGCTCCCAGCACGACGACTTCGTCTAGCCCTTGGGCTTTGCAGTAATGGAGTGCTTTTTCCAGATCGTTTGAGTTTTGGTCATCTACTTTGAGCACCTTCACATCACCGAGCAAATCTCGACGAGCACTGTCAAAATCTCCCACGACAAGGTCGCATTTTAACTTGTGCCGAAGCAACCAATGAACGGCACCGTCTAAGGCGACGACGGTTTTAGTACAGGCTAGGTAATTTTCCGCCAAAGTTAGAGGAGGTTTGTCGCCATCCGCGATGATTATCGTAGCTTTGGGTTTGAAGAAGCGCTCCATTTTATGGCCCGCAGCTCATGTCCTTTCTAGCCTTTTCCATGGCTAAACGCAGAGCAAAACCTTGTGTGTTTGAGGTGAGATTATAGGGTCGGCCATCAAAAAAGAATGTTGGTGTGCCCTCTAATTTCAGCGCATTCTTACCGTAATCACGTTGGCCATTAACCTTTTGCAAGAGCGCAGGATCCGCGAGGGATTGTTCGAACTGTTTCATTTGCTGTGCTGTGAAAATTTGTTTGGCGAGATCATTTATCACATCGTCAGTTAGGGACCCGTTATGGGCAAATAGCAGATCGTGCATCTCCCAGAATTTGCCCAAACGGCCCGCAGCCTCGGCCGCTACTGCGGCTTTCTCGGCATATTGATGCGCGGGCAAAAGAGGGTAGTGCATAAAGTAGAGCTGCACATCCTTATTTTCTTCCACAAATTTCTTGACTTCGGCTGCGGCAAGTTTACAGGCGGGGCATTCAAAGTCAGCGAATTCCACGATGACAAATGGCGCGTCGCGGTCACCTTTTTGGTGAGCCTGTTTGGTATCGATCCCTACCGGCTTGGCCAAAAATCCTGCGATCTCTTGGACCACATGGGGAAAGATCTTGCTTTCAGGCAGCGGGCTCTTTTTGATTTGCAGAACTGTCCATTGCGCTAGGAGTAAGCCGGGCCTGCAGCTGTCTTTTTTGGCTAAGCATTGGGCAAAAGTTTGGGGGCAGCCACAGGGGCAGATCTCATCGTTAAGGAAGTTAATTACGTTTTCTCGCTGAGAATTTTTTAGGTCGTCGAGATTTAAACCATCGAAGGCGCTAATGCGTGGTTTGCCGACCTTTTCAACCTTCTCTGGCTCAGGATGTTTTTCTTCTGGAGGGGGAAGTTTTTTAACGCAGGCTTTCTCACAGGCGACGCCCAAAGTAAGGAGAGCGAGAAACATTCCAAAAACAAGGCGCCGCACGCTGGACATGCTAATCCCCATGACATCTTCGAATGAAATTATTGGCCGTGCCACCATGTCAGCATCGGCACGTTTTTAAAAGACGTTGCGCTCCGATGAAGAAAACCTCTGTAGTTCTAGGAGGTTAGCCCTTCATTGTCAGTTTTCTCTCTAACGGATATCAGGGCCGGATGACGAAAATTCTCGGGTTGGAAACAAGTTGCGATGATACAGCGGCCGCCATTGTGGATGAAAACGGGCGGGTGCTTGGTGAGGCGGTGTTTTCGCAAAATACGGAGCATCAAGCTTTTGGTGGCGTGGTGCCGGAAATTGGGTCAAGGGCTCATATCGAGCAAATTCTTCCCGTAGTTAAAAGTGTATTTGCCGAGGCTGCTATTCAACCCTCTGAGATCGATGCAGTCGCCGCGACCTTTGCGCCAGGCTTGGTAGGTCCGCTCTTGGTGGGAGCGCAATTTGCTAAAGGTATGGCGTCTGCTCTTAACGTCCCTTTGCTTGCGATCCATCACATCGAGGGCCACATCTTTTCGGGCTACGGCGATAAAAATTTTCCGAAACCGCCGTTTTTAGCTCTCATAGTTTCAGGTGGCCATACTGCTATTTATGCCTGTGACAAGAATTATGTCATCAGTGTAATCGGCGAAACGCTGGATGATGCGGCAGGAGAAGCCTTTGATAAACTTGGGCGCGCTTTAGGCTTCTCTTATCCTGCGGGAAAAACCATCGATGAGCTTGCTATGGCGGGCGACAAAGACGCCTTTTCCTTTCCCATCGCCATGCGTAACGAAGCTCACTTCGACTTCTCGTTTTCCGGCCTCAAGACAAAAGTGCTGGAAGTTATCAGAAAGACTAGTCCTTTGGCTAGACCAAGGCTGCTCGATTTATGCGCGAGTGTGCGAGAAGCCATCGCGCTCGCCCTTGCTGAGCGTTCGGTTAATGCAGCGATGCATTATGGCATGAATAATCTGGTGCTTGGCGGCGGAGTTGCTGCCAATTCGCGCTTGCGGGAATTATTGACCCTAATGTGTGCCGAGCGCGACATAAACCTCTATTTACCTCAAATCCGCTATTGCACGGACAACGCGGTGATGATTGCCAATGCCGCCCATATCCGACTGAAAGAAAAACGCTTTAGCGATTTTTTGGTTGATGTCTCGCCAACCCTGCCCATCGAAGGCGCTTTTATTGATCAATTTCGGGTGGGGTGATTCCTAGGCAATAGAGTAATAAGGGTATTTCGCTGATCGTGATGTGGGAAAAAAGATGGGGTATTGCTTGCCCGATAAAGTATGCTGGACTTCGTACTCGTGCCACGTAGGAATCAGTGGACGCGCCCGTAAAAATACCTATTTTGACATCGCCCTCAGGGCCCTCGACTTCGCCAAAGGCGAAACGTTTTTTTGGAGCGGTTTGGCAACAAGTAATGCCAACGACAATTGGGTCGATTTGCACTGCTTGTTTTTCGAAGCGGTAAAGTGCCGGTTTTAACCAGCGCAGGCTTGCGCCGATTTCGAGAAGACGTAAAGCAAGCCGTGCCCAGGCATCTCCGCCATCGGTAAGTGAGATTGCCGGCGGAAGGCCATACATATCTCTCAAGGGTTGATTGAGGCGTAGGTCGTAGGGCACGTGATGAGCTCGCAAAAATGGGCCAGTTAAGCCCAATGAGCTTGCGGTGGTGATGTTGATAAAACACTTCTTCGCAAGAGCTTCCACAAGTTTATCGTCGTGACTAAGGGCAGCGATTTCCTCCACCAACATCAATCCATCAAAAACGGCATCGTGAGTCTCGACGAGCGTCACTGGTTTTGCGCTCAAGTGCTCTTCTTGATGGATACGGCTTAACGTGGCAACAGGATTTTTGAGCAAGCCTTGGAGCTCGTCTAGCATTTTCACGAGCGAGGTAAGTTCGAGACATAAAACAATATTTTTTACCACGGTGATGTGATGGGCGATGCGCGAGAATTCCAAAGCGATGGCGCGATGAAGGCCTTGATGCTCGGATGTGGGCGTGTCGGTCAATCTCTCAAAGGCGAGTAAAAGCGCCATTTGATAAAATATGGGCGAGAGAATGTGGAGGCGACTTACCTCGGGAAGGGCTTCATAGGCCGAAAGTCCTTGCAGCAATTCCAAAAGACCGAAACCAAAAAATCCCCGATCAAATCGTGCGCTTAAGACCTTGTTGCCGATGAACTGCAGTTCAAGGGCAAAATCCTTGGGAAGATGGCTAAAAAATGGTGTCAAATGAGACTTCGTGACTAGGGGAAAGAACTTGGCGTCAACGTCTGCACTGCGCTGGATGTCCAGTAATTCCTTTTGGTGCAAACGAGAAACAATAAGCGATTCATCGAGCTTGAAATAGTTTTTATGTATCATTCACGGTAGCTCTCCAAAAAAGTTATCTCAAAGCTTTTAGCAAGATCCTCCTCTTGCCAACGAGCGCCAGCAAAAATATCTGAAATCCCAGGAAGGGTGTCCTGCGCTCTATCGAATTGAATGACGACGGTAACGCGATATGGAAGATTTAGACTCTTTAATTGATATAAAATCGTAAAATATGTGTCGATATTGTCTTTTGTCATATCCGAAATCGGATGTTTTTCTGGCAAGCCAATAATCTGATCGAGCAGAGTAAGTTTCAAATCGGGATCGTTTTTCAAGAAAAACAATACATGATAGAGATGTTTTTGGTGGATGAAGATAAAATATCCAAAATCCGTGCTTAGTTCATGGGTAATCACGCCGCTACCTAGTCTCTGATCGATCAAGCTTTTTAGGCTCGTAAACATTGCCGTGCCTCGATAATCAGTCGCATATAATCATCGCTGTCCAACTGGCATTTTGATAAGACCGAATTTACGGGTAAGACGTTGGCTAAGGACGAGGACGCAACGGAATTATCAACCCGATTTTCACAACCTCTAATATGGAGAATACATTGGATGCTCAGTTGCCCCAATTGTTTAGCCACCGCGTCCAAGAGCTTGAGAGACATACTGCCCCACAATATAAAGACATTGGCTTCTTGGATCATTTTTGCCTCGTAACAAAAATAAAAATTATAAAAGCGCGGATTTTCTAATTCGCGCTGCATATTCTGGCAGCAAAGAGCGCCATGGATCTGGAAAACGTTCAAGGGCCAAGCCCAGACCAAATATCTCACAAATTCTCCAAACGATTCTGTCGCCACCAGCTGAGAAAGGGCGCAAAAAGCGAAATAACAATGATGAGCCCCTGTTTTCCGCCCGTGGGCAGGTCGCCCAAGCCAAGTAGCAATAACAAAGTGAGCCAAAAGCTGCTTAATAAGATCAAAGAAACGAAGAGTCGATTAGGCAAAAAAAACTGCATTTTTATTGTGCTGGGACCCGATGGAGCCAGCACCATGCGTAGCAATATCCATAACATGAGTGGAATAACGACGGATAACATAAGCCAAGACATCATCACAATCACCAATTCGCACCGTTCAAAATCAATACTACCTTAATATAACTACTGCGCCGTACACCACAGGGAAAGATTCGTGTTTTCACATCATGAAGTTGAAGCCGTATATGACCAATTTGGCAATCTCATTGTAAGAACGCCATGTATTTATTCGCCTTACTTGTCACAGCTTATAAAAGGCCGGGCCTATCTTAAGCTCGAAAATATGCAAAAGACCGGCTCTTTCAAGGAGCGTGGTGTATTGAGTTTTCTGTTGCATCACAAGGACCAAGAAATCCGTCATGTGGTAACAGCTTCGGCCGGCAATCACGCGCAGGCCGTCGCATTGCATGCAG
>DASPVU010000217.1:0-6061 GCA_035622215.1 Myxococcota bacterium
AATTTTTTGCGTAGGTCCTAGGCTCTGTTAGCATTCTGTTTCCGACCCTACTTTGGTCAATATTTTACAGTGAATAGTCTCGTACAGACTTGCTCAGGAAGACGAAAAAGACAAAAGGAATTAACTTGAAAAATAATACAAAAATTTCAGTAGCGGGCTTTCTTGTTTCCGTGGCTCTGGGAGGATGTTCCTCGGTGAACAGGAGCACGTCTAAGCCTATCCATCATATGGTGAATGCAGGTCCAAGACCGGTAGCGCCGTTTTCCCACGCGGTTGAAGCCGGTGGATTTGTTTTTGTCACCGGTCAAATGCCCACTGACCCAGCGCAACCTGATGCAATACTACCCGAAGGAGTCGAAGCGCAGACCCGTCGCGTTGTCGAAAATCTCAAAATTATATTGGGCGGACTAGGCCTCGGCTTAGAGCACGTGACGATGGCTCGCATCTATCTGACCAATTTTGAGCGCGATTATGCAAAAATGAATGCAATTTGGCCGAGCTTTTTTGCTCGTGGCAAACTGCCAGCCCGCACGACGATCGGAGTCACTGCTCTTGCAGTTGGCGCTTTGATCGAAATCGATCTCATAGCAAAGCGACCCTAAATCACGGCCTGATTGCCGATCTCGCCGCGGCGAGCGTTAGTTAATGACGACCGAGAAAATCACTACGGGATAAATGGGCTCGTGAAAGGCAATGGCATTATTTGGGCCCTGCCATTTTTCATGTACCGGCGCGTTGGCAATGCTATCAAGGGGGCAGAATGCGAGCTTCGCAGATGAATTTTTCCGGGATTCTTGCGGCGGTCTTTATTGTTGCAGCAGCATTCCCGTTCTCAACCATTCAGGGGCATAAGGCATGATGATATGTCGTCAGATCGTTGGTGTTTTTTCGTTTTTAGTTTTTTGTCTTCCCGGCTTTTGTGGGGAATATATCGTTCCAAGGGATCAAACCGATCAGTTACCAGAGAGTGAACGAATTATTGTTTTAGAGGAACTGGGCTTGGGATATGCCAGCACATTTCCGTCTAATCTTTCCAATGATGGGTTTTACGATGCTCTCGTCAACCTAAAGCCAAAGACATATAATCCGGACAACATTGGTCCTCTCTTCGTCCAGAAAATTGCGAAGCTTAAAGGATGGCTTGGTGCCATAAAGACTTTTGAAAGAAATAAATTGGTATTGATGAGCCGTGATGCGTTCCGCCTTTTCGTCGAGAACGCCCATGAATGCGCTGACAGAATCCATAACACGCCTGCATATCGGTATGCCGGAAAGGATAACCTGGAAGAGCTTTTGCATTTGGCAGGCCTTAAAAGAGGCACCGGCTTTAAAAGCTGGGGACTGCAGCGCGTAAGCGAAGATCCGGTAGCTTTTTTTGGAGCTGCCTTTTCTATAAGCCTTCTTCCTCTGGCCCTTACCTTATGGGAGTCTTATAATCTCGACCAGCGTCTATACCAAAGCTTAAAAAATCGAATGGATACGGTCATAGCTTCATGCGGCACATCCCGCGGAGTCTCTGCTCTGGCAAACTGTACGCCCGTTGCTACCGAAATCTCCGCGCTCGCTAACTGCACGCCCGTTGCTACCGAAGTCTCCGCTCTCGCAAACTGTACGCCTGTTGCTACCAAAGTATCGGCTCTCGCTAACTGTACGCCTCTCGCTACCGAAGTATCTGCTCTGGCAAACTGCACATCTCTTGCAACTCAAATCTCTGCTCGGTTAGACGACTCTCGAAAAACTCTCAAAGAATCCATGATGGCTCTTATCGAGCGAACGCCTATGTCCATGGCCGTAAAGGCTTGTGCTCCTCTCTTATGGTTTTTGCACCTTAAGAATACGCTATAATATGAAGCCACTCCCTCTGAAACGCCTAAGTTAGGCGATCCTAGAGGGAGTGGCTTCATCAAATGGCATGCTGTTGCTATGGATGCTGATCGTATTTCGTCTTAGCAGACCTGACAGTTGCACACGGATCTTGTGCCTGGAATTGTCGTGGTCCAATTACCCGTCCACGTACCGCTAATATTGGCGCACACGGTTGGGCAAATACGTTGTGCATGATCATTGCTCCAGATAGGTCCGGTGATTTGGTCACCTACCCAGCAAGTATCATCGTGCTCACCTGGCAATTCTGCGACGTCGTTTGCAGAAAGTGCCAGAGCAAAAAAACAAATAGCGAACATGATCTTCTTATGCATAATGCCTCCTTGTTGTGAAGTAGATGTTACTCTCGAAGGGGCAGTATCAGGCAACTAAGAATTTCTAATTTCTTTTTTGGACAATCCGAACATCAACCAGGATTGGTGGCTCACCCAGTCGGGGTAGAGGTTGGTCATCTCGTTAAACAGTTCTTCGTCCGAATTTGTGGACTCTTTTAGACGTCCGAAATCCTTCAAATACTTCTTGGAGGCATGAATGGCATCAGGCGTGTCAGGAGCGCCAGTCTTCTTATGGCCGGCAACCGCTATTTTAGGATTAAGAGCCGACAATCGATCTAGGGCATTTATCCAGTTCTTGCGACTCTCAGCGGTCGTTGCGCCGACAAACATATGACACTGGTTGTACAAGACGTCGCCGCCAACCACCAAATCGATTGATGGAATGTGCAAAGATGTAGTGTGAAGGCAGTCGGTTCTGCCCTGCTCGATGATGCGAAACTCATGGCCTTCCAAGGAAAATGTGTCGTCGAGATAGGGTTTAGGGATTACAACTTTCGCGGGCAATTGGCCTGCAAACATGTTTTGGACTAAGCGCATATGCTCGGGATCTTGTTGCTCGATCACTTCGATTGACTTGGGCGTCGCGATGGCTTTTGCATTCGGGAAGCGTTCGAGCAAAACACCAAGACCATAGAAGTGATCGAAATGTCCGTGGGTGATATAGATGGTGATCAGGTTGCGGTTATGAAGAGCCACCCAGTCGGCTAGTGCTCTTGCCTCGGATACCGTAGTTAGCGCGTCGACCAGCACCGCGTCGTATTGGCCATAGATCAATGTCGACGTAATGGGATCCCAACCCAGTGGGGGGCCGAAGGGTTTCGGGCGCTCACCGATTAGCGTCTTCGCAGGAGCGGTAAACACGCTGAAGCCCAATTTCATTGGGTCGATTTGGGTAGACATTGGCAACTTTCTCCTCGGTCGTTCTCACAATCGCTTGGTTATTTGCGCCGAACAAACGTGTAAACGGCTCTTTACAAATATATCTATTGGATTTCTATTTTCCGCATGACGTCATTTTATATTGCCACAAGCCTATCTCGCGCGCGGGATCATAACCATGTACGAGATGCTCTCATAACTAACGGACATCGGATCACCTATGATTGGACTATGCATGGAAGCGTTAAAACCAGCACAGTAGAACGGCTTTCTGAAGTTGCGCACAGTGAAACTGACGGTGTTTTATCAGCAGAAATCGTCGTTATCCTCTTACCCGGAGGTTATGGCACTCATGCAGAGCTTGGCATGGCTCTGGCTTTGAAAAAAAAGATTATCTTGCATAGCGTGGATACGGAGGTCTTTACCGCCTGCGAAAAAACTTGCGCTTTTTATCATCATCGCGACGTTCTAAAGCTCGTTTGTCCTCTCGCTGAAACCAACGCATTTTTAAAAGCCATGCAAAATCTAGCTCCTCAGTCTAATTGTCATACCGGCGCCATCCTCGCAATTAGCCGCGCGCTCCGCTAATCGTGACGTCTCTTGAAAAATCTGCGTGAACTGAGACAAAACCACCTGCAAGATCAAAAAAGCAAAAGTTTACCGACGAGGTTTCTTATGGCCTGCCGAATAATTTTCTTAGCCGTGTTCTTTTGGTGCTATCACAGTTTCTGTTCTGCGCTTGATACAGAATTTGGATCGCTAGAAGAAGCGAAGGCGGCTGGTCTTGAAAATAGAGAGCCCAATTTCGTGAATGATTGGTCATTGGCGCTGGGAAATAATAAGCTCGTCCCCTTCCAAGAGGTGAACCACATACAGGCCCCTCGAGAAATGTTGTTATTTTTGTTGACCATGCGTTCGTATAATAGCCTGATCCAAATAACGGCAATGAACACCTCTCTGCTATTTTTCATGAAGGATCAAAAAAAATTAGATTCTGTCCGCCTAAAAATGCCAACGGCCAGCTATTACCAAGCTTCATACAAAGATTCTCTAGCGAAAAAAAATGCGCCACTGCCCATGGTTATCGACGAGGATAACGATAATTGCTGCGAATGTTGTTGCTTTAGTTTTAAAAAGCAAACGCAAAGAGATCCCTCAATTGTAGCTCAAGAAACCGCCTTGGCTGCCGGTTTGCTTCGTGCCACTTGGGGCCCAGGATGGGACTATGACGCTGCTTGGGGTCCATCATGGGATTCTGCCAACAAGGAACTCACCACGTTTTATCAGATTGCCCAAGCAATAGGCTTTGCTCAGATCAAAAGAGCTCTGGTTGGTATCACCGACCCTGAGCAGCAAGGCCGCATTGCCTATCGTGTGGCGGAATGGGTAGCTTTAAATACCTTTTACGACAAGGCATCTCAAATGCTTGATATAGCCTACAAAAGCGTAGCCAAAAATCTTCCCGCCGACGCCAAAAATCCTTTTTCCAGTCTTAGAGAATGGCAAAGCTACAGAGACACGTACTTTACTGTTCTCAAAAAAGAATCACAGATCTTTTTATCGCCGTGGATAAAAATCTTTGATCAAGGGCAGTTGAGTTTGGAATAGCGGACTGGTGGCTAACGGTCTATTCAATTGTTATTTTTGATTTTATGAGGAAGACGATGAAAAACCGACTCTCGGTATTTTTGTTTCTCTTTTGCTTGTGCAGCCATATCCACGGTGCAGATGCTGAATCGGACAAAACTAATAAAGAACAAATTCCTGACTCCAATGATACGCCAAAAGCTTATTGTTATTTTGTAAACTGGTTTGTCTGTCCTGAGTGCGAAAATGACATAAAGCTACCGGCAAAAACAAGTATGGAATACATGTTAGCCACTACAGGAGTAATGTCCCACCATTTAACTAATGTACATGGGATGGAATTATCGAGAATAGAACCAGCAATCGGATTAATTTGCTATAGAAAGCTCGCACGCCCCGACAAATCAAAAAGTGCCACGAGTAAAAAAGTTTATTGCTTTTATGAAGACGATATAAACCCAGCTCTTTGCCCTGAATGCGAAAAAGACCTATGTCCAAATTTTTTGGAAGGAGGATCAGAACGATGGAGAGATCCAAGCAAATTTTTGAATCAAAAAAAGGACGAAATGATGGGATTAATTACTTGTCATTTAATAAAAAATCATCAAGCCGATTTAGAGCAAGTTCCAGAGCAAGGATTGATTTACTATAGCATTCCTGCATCGACCAAGGAGAAAAACCAGGATTCTAAAAACGGTCATGACTCTTCAAATTAGCTATTTTTTTCAAGACTCAAGATGGAAGCTCCACTCCGCGGGGCACGTCGGACCATCCAATACGCAGCCACAGAATATGTCCTTGTCCTTTGAGGTGGTGTAGCCGGGCTTGCACTTTGCATAGTAGGCTCCACCGCACGCTTCGCATCCTTCGCTATTTTCTTTTTCGCACAGCTTTTTATCCCAATTTGCATATAGTTTCCTATAATAAAAATCTTTTACGCATCCAAATCCAGTGTCCCTCCAATTAGCTGGACATGTGCGACTGGGATAGTCCTTCGCACATGCTGCCAAAACAGAGAAAACAGATTGCGAGAAAAATGCCGCAGTTAACAATGCAATTATCAGTGTATTTTTTAACATGTCCAACTCCGCATAAAATAATACTGTTTTTACCTAGCCACGCGCCAACTAAAATTCAACCGAAATTCGAAACTGTATCAGTCTTTCAGGCGCGCCCCGTGGAACAACGCATAACTGTCCAAGAACGGATTTCCCTGTGTCGTACCGCGGCTTGACCTTCCAATTAGCCCTAAGTTTTTCTTGACAAAATTCTAGGAGCACCAATAGAAATCGTCATGGCGAGCCCGCAGGGCGTGGCCATCCAGTCGAATCGAGAAAGCCCTATGAGAGAACCAGCAATTTACATTATGGCTGACT
>DASPVU010000218.1:0-3235 GCA_035622215.1 Myxococcota bacterium
ACTGCGCTGGATCCCGCGGTCAAGCCGCGGGACGACACAGTTTAGCGGTTATTCTATTAGTAGATAATGGATTGGAAAGGGAAGTGCTAGGCCATGGACCATAATATAATTTTGCTTTTTGGTGGCGATTCGGATGAGAGATTAGTGTCGGTGGCATCAGCACAGGCGATGGCTCAAGCCATTGGCTGCGGTAAGCTGTGGTTTTGGCATAAAGATGGGCCCATATTTGATATAGATTATAATGATTTAATTGCCCATGAAGAGCCATTTACTAGCGAATTTATACCAAAAACTAATCGTCAAATATTTGCCAATATAAGCCAGGCTATTTCATCTAAATTAAGCGATAATCATGTGTTTCTCTTGGGAGTACACGGTGGTTCCGGCGAAAATGGTGAGCTGCAGCAGACGCTCGAAGAGGCCAAGCGACCCTTTAGCGGCTCGAACGCTAAAGCGTCACGCATTGCCTTCAACAAGGTGGCTACGAAGGAATGTCTCTTGGGCTACCAAATAAAAATGGCACCCCATGTTGTGCTAGAAACAACCAGCCAGCAGCGCTTGCAAAAGACCATCACTGAGTTTTGCCAAAGCCATGGTGATTGCATTATTAAACCGGTTTGTGGCGGCTCGAGTCTTGGTTGCTTTTTTGTGCGAGGGCTTCTTGAAATCAACGCTATTGCTGCCCAATTGGCGGAACTAAAGCCACAGCCATTTTTGCTGGAAAGAGTGATCAATGGCCGCGAAATTACCGTTGGCGTGTTTGAAGATGACAATGGCCCCAGAGGGCTTCCCTGCACGGAAATCGTCGTAGATAGCAACCGCGAATTCGATTACCAAGGCAAATACTTAGGCATGGGCACCAAAGAGATAACGCCCGCTCGGATTTCGGAGAATTTGGCGAGGGAAGCCCAACGCCTCGCGGTCACTGCTCATGCCGCCCTCGCGCTCGACGGCTATTCCCGAGCGGACTTGATCTTGGCCGACGACGGTTTCTATTTCTTGGAAACCAATACATTACCCGGCTTAACCAAAACATCCTTAGTGCCACAACAATTAGCGGCCGATGGCATTAGCATGCGTGAGTTTCTCGAAGGACAAATCAAAATCGCCCTCGACAAAGTTGTCACCGCAGAAAGGAGTAATCAATGAGAAGAATGTTAATCTTGCTCGGTCTATTGTTTTTAGCGTTCGCCTGTAATCAACCGAGTGGCGGCGAAGGATCAAAGAAGAGTGGCCAAACGAGCCCAACAAAAACTGCGAGACCTGAAAAAACTGAAAGCACGACGGAGCCCGCACCAAAAGCCGAAGTTAAAGATAAAAGCCCGCCTTTAGGATTAAGGCCCGCGGTTCCCGCAACGTTTGCTAATAGCGGATGGAAAAGAGTATATGCGGCGAATATCCCGGCTACTGAGCCAGCTACCACCACAGAATATTATCGCGCAGAAAAGTCTATCGGCGGTAAAACCCGCTCCATTGCCGTGCGGTATGGCAATATTGTCAAAGAGAAAGACACCATCGTGAATGCCGCAAACGGTTCCCTCCTAGGTGGCAGCGGTGTGGACGGAGCGATCCACGCTGCCGCTAAAATCGATGGCAAAGAACCCATGGTCGAAGAAGCGAAACTATATCTAGCGATGCATAACTTGCCATCATTTCCGACCGGATCAGCAATGGCCACTAAGCCTTATGGGCTCGCTCCCGACGTCAAGCTGGTGGTTCATACCGTGGGCCCGATTGGTACGTCCGATAGCAAGACCAATCTCGAACTCTATTCGGCCTATTACAATAGCCTTTTGAAAGCCAGTCAATATGACTCAAAGAGCGTTTCGTCTCCCTCAATCTCCACGGGAATCTATGGCTTTCCCCACGACATTGCGCGCGAACTTGCATTTAAAGCGGCGTTGCAGTTTTTTGCCGATAATCCAAACACGTCGATTGAACACGTAAATTTCACCAACAACGATCTTTCACCCACCGTAAATAAATTCGCCGAACAATTTATCACGCTATTTCCTTGATCTTTCTCATATCAAATGCCGGCAGAATTTTGTCACGTAAATGTCACCTGACCGGCATCGAATGATCACAGAGTGGAGCACTCAACAGTGTTAGTGTAAATCACCAATGCTCTTGGGGGTGGCTTTGTCAATGATCATGAAATCACTTATTGGCGCTGTTACGGTGGCCCTTCTCTTTTGGCAATCATGTACTTGCTCGCTGTCCAAAGACAACATCAAGCTCGACGGATCGAGCACGGTTTTCGTCATCTCCGAAGCCATTGCCGAAGAATACAAAAAGCAAAATCAGGAAAACGTCAGCATTGGCATCTCGGGTACCGGCGGTGGCTTTAAAAAATTCTGCAGCAAACGCATCGATATCATCGGAGCTTCTCGCGCCATCACCGATTCGGAAAAGGAACTGTGCCGAAAAAACGCTGTTGACTATGTGGAATTGCCCGTGGCTAACGATGGCATCGTGGTAGTGGTAAACAAAGAGAATAGCTGGCTTAATGACATTCGTGTCTCGACATTAAGAAAGATCTTTGAACCAGCAGCAGAAGGGAAAATAACTAAATGGAGTGATGTGAACCCCGCATGGCCTGATCGTAAATTCGAGATTTTTGCTCCAGGTATTGCCTCAGGAACCTACGATTACTTCACCAAAGAAATCGTCGGCAAAGAACATAGTAGCCGCGGCGATATCACCAGTAGCGAGGATGATAACGTTTTAGTCCACGGCATACGCTCGACCTTGGACAGCATCGGCTTTTTTAGCTTCGCTTATTATCTAGAAAACCAAAGCTCACTAAAAGCACTGGCCATCATCAATGACCTCGCAGGCATTAATCATAAGCCCGTCTTACCTACCGCCGCTACTATTCAAAGCGGAGCCTATCAGCCCCTGGCGCGTCCGGTGTTTCTCTACGCCGCCAAGGAGCTCCGACCCAATGAAAGGAATTTCGTTAAATTTTACTTAGAAAATTGCTCAAAAATCGCCAAAGATGTGGGCTTCGTACCATTAAGCGAGGAAGAGCAGAAAGCCGCTTTTACCAAGTTGGCGGAGGAATAGAAAATTCATGAAATGTGACCTCGCATCACAACGACGCGCCGAACGCATGATGGTCGCGAGCGTTGAGACCATCCTAAAGGCCTCGGCCGCTATTTCCATACTTGTCACTGTGGGCGTCTTATACGTTCTTATCACCAAAACCTTTGACTTCTTCGAACAAATTCCA
>DASPVU010000219.1:0-12912 GCA_035622215.1 Myxococcota bacterium
TGATCGCTCACCAATCTTAGTAAATCCGTGCTATCCGTAATGCCCCAATTTAAGCCGGCATCCGATATCAGCACCACACGATTTTCATAATCGCGTTGACGATGCTTGGAGGCAAGATCAAAACCACGCTTTAGACCAGCAAACAAATTGGTGACGGAACCAACCGCAATCGAAGAATATCCGGTCTTGATATCACTGCCGCCAATATTGGCTCCATCCAGCAAGGTCTGTGCTTCCTGATCAAAAATGACCAAGGAAAACAGATCATCTTTTCGCAATTGATTGACAATCTGGTCGATCATTTGCTTGGACCAATCAAGGCGCGATGTGCCCGTATTGTCGTCAGCCACCATGGAAATGGAAGTGTCCAAAACCACAGTTAAGTTAAGGGGCTTTCTCATAAAACTCTCGGAGCGCACGCTGGTGCCCATGGCCAGCTGTACGTAGAGCTTCTTATTATAGGCATCGTAGGCTGATACAGGCTTCACTAAGAGATATTCGTCGCTCGTCGCTTCATCGATCGACAAATCGAATTCGCTTAAAAAACCCTCCATGGTGAAATCTCCTGGCTCAGGGACTTTTCCAAAAAAGAGCAATTTATTGTAATGGCCGGCATTTTGCGGTCCTCCCGCCGTCACGTTAAGTTTGGGGTGAACTCGAAAAGGGCTCAGAGAAAAGCCATGGAATGTCGGTCGGGGATCATAATTTTTGATGTTATCTGCCAAGGTCCTGATGCCATTGATCGGAGCAAAAAATTCGCTGCCGAAACCTTTAGTCATCGCCAGATCCCAAGCGAATTGCTCAAGCTCAAGGGCAGCGTCTGAGAGCCGATGGGCAAGAACGACCCTTTCGTTAAGTTCTTTATTACTCTTAGCGAAGTCCTGGAGCGCGTCTTGGATAGTCGAAGCGATTCTGATGGCCAGCACGGTTTTTAGGGCGCTTTGGTGAGTGGTGTAGATCCCATCTCGATTTTCGCCGGTTATCTCGGGCATCAAGACCGGCTCATGCCTTCTTATCGTTTCAGGCCCATCAGCCAGGTCAAACTGATAATACATATTGCCGATATTTGGGCCGCATCGCAAATTGCCATGGTCGGCAAGCGTAGTAAAACCACCGCTGAAGATGACCAAACATAATGCTAGTTTTCTCGTCATAAGAACTCCTTTAATAGATTGGTCCACCTCACAGGCTCTTACGTTTTATGGACATTCAGGATAGTTGCGGCTCATGCATGCCTTGATCCATTTCCAAGAAGAAGTGCGAGCGGCCCTAGAGCGAAAGGAGCCGGTGGTTGCGCTTGAATCGACGGTGATCGCTCATGGGCTACCCTATCCTCTCAACCTTGAAGCGGCACTGGAACTTGAGGACATCATTCGCGAGGGTGGTGCAAGTCCTGCAACCATCTGGATTAACAACGGCAAAATTGCCATTGGCATGACCAAAGATGAACTAGCGCGCTTTTCGAAAAACGGCGCAGCCGTAAAAAAGGTCAGCATAAAAGACCTGAGTTTTGCACTGAGCCAAGGACTATGTGGCGCAACCACGGTGGCGTCCACCATACGCGCTGCCCATTTAGCCGGAATCTCTGTCTTCGCCACCGGCGGCATTGGCGGCGTCCACCGTGACGGCCATATCTCCTTCGATATTTCCGCCGATTTGATCGAGCTTAGCAAAACCAAAATCGCCGTAGTTTGCGCCGGCGCAAAATCAATTTTGGACTTGGCAAAAACGCTAGAGGTTTTAGAAACTCTCGGCGTCCCCGTGATTGGCTATAGAACCACCGAATTTCCCGCCTTTTATTCACAACGAAGCGGTCACGCACTGGACCTAACACTTCATACCGTCAAAGAAATCGCCCGCCTAATAAGAACTCATTTCGCGCTAGCCAATACTGGCCTGGTTATTGCCCACCCGATCACCAAAGACCAAGAAATTCCCTTCCCGCATATGGAAGACCTGATCGAAAAAGCCCAAAAAGAAGCAAATGCCCAGGGAATAAAAGGCCACCAGGTTACACCCTATCTTTTGCGCCGCCTGCACGACTTATCCGATGGGAAAACTCTCACCGCCAACATCACCCTACTCAAAAACAACGCCAAACTCGCCTCTGAAATAGCGGTCGCACTCACCGCATAGTCAACAAGACTTGTGGTTGATGATGTATTCTTTTACGGGTTGGCCTTTTATCAAATGTTCGTTTAAGATGCGATCTAAAACATGGGTGGTAACTGAGTGATACCACACGCCTTCGGGGTATACGACGGCAATCGGGCCGTTGGTGCAAACTCGCAGGCAATTTGCTTTGGTGCGAAAAACACCGCCAGCTTTGGCTAAGCCAAGCTCATCGAGACGACGTTTCAAATATTCCCAGACTAAAAGACCCTCTGCTTTTGCGCAGCATTTCGCGTCGGTCTGGTCGGCACAGAGGAAGATATGCCGCGTGAGTTGGTTTAGAGCGAGCTTATCCACCAGGCGATCGAGTTTTTCTCTATCCATCACTTATTTGCTCTGACGATGTTCGTTTTGGTTTAAAGAGGTCGGGGAGCTTTATCTTAATCGTTACCATCATGGCGCCGATCAAGACGAGAATAATACCGAAGAGGGAGGCGATAGTGAGAACCTCGCCCAATAAGATAACGCCGAAGATCACAACAAACACGGGCTCAAGCACCGACAATAGCGAGGCCTTGTCCGATGAAATATGCTCCAAGGCTTCAAATAATAATAGGATGGGCAGCGCGGAACAAATAATGCCCAGGCCCAAGACGTTGAACCACTGGTCGAACTCATTAGGTAAGACGAAGGAGCCGTCAATCAAGGCTACGGCCCCAGTGGTGCACATACAGCCCAGAGAAACGAGCAATGACGATGGCAGCGCCGGCATCGATTTGAGCTCGTTTTTGCTGACAAAAATGTAAATGGCGTAGGACAAGGCCGACAGCGAACATAAACACATGCCGATTAGATTGAAGCGCATTTCATTGATATCCACCAGCATGATAAGGCCTAATAAAATTAGTAAAAAAGATAATAAATAGTGGACTTTTATTGGCTGTTTTAAAAAGATCCGGTTCAGCAACATCACAAATGCTGGAAAAATGAAAAAAATTACCATCGCCTGCCCCGTCGCGATGTATTGACTGGCAAGAAAAAACAAGATGCCAGGCGCACCGTAAAAGATGCCGCCGTTGGCAAACACCAAGAGCCACTGGCGCAGTGTGCCGGCTTTTTTATTACCTTTGGCTAAAATTACCAGCGTCAAAAATAAAGTGCTGGTGAAAAAGCGCCAAAACGCCGCGTTAAACGCAGAAAAGCCAGAATTCATCAGGCTTACGCCAAAATATCCCAATAAGCCATAAAGCAGACCAGAGATAATGGCACACCAAGTGCCCCGCCTTTCCATAATTACTGTGTACGTTCTATCCATGACGCTTTGCTAATAAATCCATCAGCACTTCACAACTAGGCGCCATCCATTTTGGGCGATAGGTGTCGTACCGCGGCTTGACCGCGGTATCCAGCTTTAAACGAAAACGACTATTCGCTGGACCCCGCAGTCAAGCCGCGGGGCGACACAGGGGGCGGCTGGAACGGATAGTGCAGAGCTTTACGGCAAGAAATCTTTTATGTTTTTGAGCTTATTGGGAAGATATTCTTCTATAACAAAATTCAAGCCGTGAAGGCTTAATGCTTGTTGTTCAGCGCGTACTTCCATTTTTAGTAGTTTTTTTATGGCCTTTTGCCATGCGGGATAAGCAATAAAAAATGGATCATTTTTTAGTGCGTCATGAGCACGTTTTTTATCCTGCTCGCCCAAAGGGTGGGTGGCTTTTTCTAGGCTATAATTATCGATATCGTCAGGCGTTAAGCCGAGATATTTCGCGTGGGGCACGCAGAAAAACTGATTGATGTGCGCAGCATTGCCCGAGCCCACCTTTAGGGTTCGATAAATATTGCCAATGCCATAAGGATCACAATCGGTGAAAGCATATACGGGAATATTGGCTTTTTCCGACAGCCTGCGTACGAATCTGCGGCAAGCGCGTGTAGGCACCCCGCCCATGCTCACCAAAATGCAGTTGGCTTTGCGCCAGTAGTTATGGCTCTGCAAACGCTGAAACATGCCCTGGGTTTCGATGCATAGAATAAACTTGGCCTTGGTGACAAAATCTAGGTGCTCCACCCAGGACGGCACAGCATAGGCGCCCGAACCAAAGCGTGTGCAATCGATTTCAATGCGCTCACCGGTTTCAAGGTTGTAGTCGATTACGGTTAAGGCGCCGGCAACCGCTCCACCATGCTGATCGGGAACAAACCGCAGTTGTTCTCGAGAAACGCCATCTACGGCAAACAGCGCTTCGATGTCATCCATCACGGTATCGGATTCCGGTTGATCCAAAAACCGCGCCTCCCCCCAATTCTTAGATTGATAATAAGCGTCCCGTTTGGTGGCAAAATCATCGGACTCCACCAGCTGCTTACTCAAGCACATCATTTTTAAGGTTTGGGCAAAAGTTTTTACCGTGTTCACACTCAACGTGCGCTTCTTAAAACCCTTACCAATCTCAAAAAAACCCTTTTTCGCATCGTATTGCACATTGCTCAAAGCGCGAATCGGAAGCTTCATGTCGGGTGCTTTGCGTCGCAGAATGGAGTTGTAGATGGATAAAGCCTCTTTTTTAATGGTTTCAAGCGTATTGGCATCGGCTTTGTTACTGGTCCGCGATTTTTTGGTGACTGCCATTTCTCTCAATTCCTTTATTCGCTGCTTTTTTGTATCTCATGTTTGGCCATTTTAACCGTTTTGTGAGCCCGACTCTTTTCCAAAATTAGTTTTAAGTTCTCTCCGATCTTTTCTGGCTCGGCCTTGCTTTTACCTAAAATTTCCACCAGCGCCTCTTGAATGGGATCGAGATACTTTTCAATATAAGAGCGCTTTTTAACTTCATCTGAATGGCGTCGACGGCGATTAATAAAGCGCTGCAAACGTCGGCCGGCTTCCATCATGGCCAATCGGAGCTCCTTGATGATTTCCGGGTAGTGAGCCACCGCTTCTTTGGATTCCGATGTATAAGGTACCCAAACCGAACTAATGGAAACCATCAACACCACCGGACCTATGGGCAGCGCCCCGCGCGCCTGCTGCAAACCGTAAGATTTCCACGGCGTCGACATAACTGCCTTGGTCATAGCACAGGCAGCCGCCTGATATTGCAAGGGCACACGATTGGCATAGCGATAGACCTGCACCAGATCGTCAGCTGGCAGGGATCTGCCGTAAAATAGGCCGATTTCTACTTGGAAGGGATTGCCGCGATAGACGCTCGGCGGCCGCGTAACCGCTGTCACGAAAAATCCTTGCTCTTCATCTAACACGGCGTGTTCTTCCGTGTCGGTGAGGGCGTGGACTTTTTCTTCTACGACTTCAGCCGTTTTTTCTTCCACCGCCGGTGCCGTCGCTTCGAAATCAAACTCCTCTTGTCCGGACTTCTTTTTGCGGGATTTTTTAACCGCTGCAGGCGTTGGCTCTACCTCTGTCTCTTCGATCTTCTGTCGCTCCCTATTGGCTTCGACAAAAAACCAATAAAGGGCTTTGATAATCGCATCTTCGTTGAGGGGCGATAAGCAATTGGTTGGCGGCGCCATAAGCTTAGCGTTCTGAATCGATCGGAAAATGGCTTCGGCCTCGGTGCGGCCAGCCTTAGCCGCCTGCATCCGCGGACTCAGACCCGCTCCGTCGCAAATCGCTTTGGCCGCTTCGTCAGTCACCCGAGAAAACTCGGTCTTTAGGAAAGTCTGCAAAGTTTGGCTTTTGGCTTCATGCAAAAACTGCATCAAAGTGCCGAGCTCAATGCCCAAGGGATGCGGTTTTATTTCTTTGGGCTCAATTGGCGGCTGGTTTACCAATCGGGGAAAATTATGAGTATTTTTTTTCGGATCAACAAAAACTATTTCGGCATGAGGATTGGCAAGCGCTGACTGCTTTAAATAGGAAAGCACGCTGTGTTTGCCTTCTTTATATGCACCGTCAAGTTCGATGGAAATCTTGGTGCCGGAAGTCTTTTCGGTCCATTGCTTATTGCTAACCACTTCATCGGAAATTACTTTCGGAGCATTTTTCTTGGTGTCGATTTGCAGCATCAAGCGATGGGCCTGTTTTCCCTTAGCCACCTTGCTGATCACCTCCGCCGACTTGCCAGTGGTCATTTGCCCATACATAACAGCCGCGGAAATACCTATTCCCTGTTGACCGCGGCTTTGCTTCAATCGATGAAATTTCGAGCCGTACAAAAGCTTGCCAAAAATATTGGGAAGATGGGATTTCACAATGCCAGGGCCATTATCTTCAACCGACACTGCGTATCGTCCCTCGCGAATCTCATCGATCTCGATGACGATCGATGGCAAAATACTTGCTTCTTCACAGGCATCAAGCGAATTATCCACCGCCTCGCGCACAGTGGTCAGAAGAGATTTCATGGGGTTGTCAAAGCCCAGCAAATGGCGGTTTTTGGCAAAGAATTCCGAAATCGAAATTTCACGGATCTTTTTTGCCATGGACGTTGCGTCTTCGGCACCAGTCTTTTTGGCCACTTCCTATCCCCAATCATCAAATTCGCTTCACAATCATACACGATGCTGTAAAAAATCCCAACGAGGCCTATACAAGATAGGAATTGGCTTAGATACTTACAACACAGACCTGACGCGTAGAAAAGAGTGTCGTCTTTAAATGGAGCTAGCCGTGGTTAATGACCAGCTGTTATCAAGAACCAAGGGATCGGGTAAAAATGAGGATAGCATCGAGTTTGAACCAAAATTGGCGGTCGACAATCTCTTTCATTTGGCCTCCGCGCAATTGGAAAATGCCATCAGCGTTGTTTCTCTCGATAACTCGCTCCGAACCATCCTCTTGCAACCAAAAAATGAACTCATCATTCATTTTCCTGTCAAATTGACTTCGGGAAAAGTGGCTCTGTTTAAGGGCTACCGCGTTCAGCACAATAATATCCTCGGACCCTTTAAGGGCGGTTGTCGCTTCCATCAAGATGTGTATTTGGATGAATGCAAGGCTTTGGCTTCATGGATGACTTGGAAATGCGCCTTGCAAAATTTACCCTTCGGTGGTGGTAAGGGTGGCGTCAAGTTTAATCCCAGCGAATACAACGTCGAAGATTTGGAGCGAATTACCCGCCGTTTTACTCATTCCTTAGGGCTCAACATCGGTCCTGATTGGGATGTGCCCGCGCCCGATATGGGAACGAACGCGCAAATAATGGACTGGATGATGGATACCTTTAGCAACAGCGTCGCTCCTCTCGACAAACAGGTGGTCAAGGGAGTGGTAACGGGCAAATCGGTGGTCTGCGGCGGAATTCCTGGGCGAGAAGAAGCTACGGGGCGAGGCATTGTCCACTGCATTACCCATTGGGCTAAAGAAAAACACTTCAACCTGGCAGGCGCTACTTTGGCCGTCCAAGGCTATGGCAATGTTGGCTCACACACGGCCATGATCTTATCTCGCATGGGAGTAAGTTTAATCGCCGTGGGCGATCATACGGGTTATTTCATTCACCCAGAAGGATTTAATCCCTACAAGCTAGCGGAGTATTGCCGCGTCAATCGCACGCTTAAGGGATATCCCGGTGGTGAACAAATTTCTCGCGAAGAATTTTTTGCAACCAAATGTGATCTTTTAATTCCCGCGGCCATGGAATTGCAAATTCGCCAGGCGGAAGCCGAACAGGTTCAATGCAAGGTAGTGGTTGAAGGGGCCAACGGTCCCACCGACCTGGATGCGGAGGCCATTTTAGAAAGGCGAAACATTGATATTATTCCTGATATTTTGGCTAATTCCGGCGGTGTAGTGGTCAGTTATTTTGAATGGCTGCAAAATAAGCGTAGCGAATCGTGGGATATCACCGATGTCCGCACAAAGCTTGAGCGACGCATGTTGCAGACTCACCAGCTCGTATCAGAAAAAGCTCGTGCCTTAGGAAAAAACTTGCGCATCGCCGCTTATGTTATCGCCCTCGAACGCTTGCAGGAGGTTTATAGCCGGCGCGGAATATGGCCATAATTCAGGATGTTACGGGGCAGCCCGCTCTATTGAAATAATATACAAATTGGATAATATAATGAAATCCATTGCAAAGATTATACAAGGCAGAACTTATGGCAATTAAAGATATCGTAATATGGCCGGATCCGATTCTTAAAAAAATAGCTGAGCCGGTGGTGGACTTTGGTGACGATTTGCAGGCGCTGATAAAAGATATTTGCGACACTATGGATGACCAGCCCATGGCCGGTTTATCCGCACCGCAAGTGGGTGTTTCAAAACGGGTATTTGTGATTGACATTCCACCCGAACACAATGAGGGCAACGGAACCAACGGTAAGGAGATTTTCGTCAATCCAGAAATCTATTTTACGGAAGGTTCGTTTAGCTGGGATGAAGGTTGCATGTCGATCCCAGGATATAGAGGTAAGGTTAAACGCGCTCATAACGTGAAAATGCGTTATCAAA
Source organism: Myxococcota bacterium (assembly GCA_035622215.1). Classification (GTDB taxonomy): domain Bacteria; phylum Myxococcota; class UBA727; order UBA727; family JABDBI01. Next base: position 8,531 of record DASPVU010000219.1, read on the forward strand.
ATGAACGGGGACAACACCTGGATCGGGAAGCTTTTTACTATTTGGGGGGTTGTTTTCAGCATGAGTTAGATCATCTGAATGGTGTCTTGTGGGTGGATTACCAGGGCCCGATCAAGAAGAATTTCATAAGAAAAAAGATGCTCAAACTTAAAACGCTTCCCAAGGAAGAGCGCAGATGGCGCGAAAATAGCTAACAGGGTTATTAGTAATGAACACTCGACTCGCTTGGTCAATCGCCCGCTATTTCCTTTCCTTGTTGGTCATTATCATCATCGGAGCGGGCATTTTTCTCTGGTGGGCCGTCGGGACAACTTTGCCAAAAAGAGCGCTATTGCCTATCGAGCAACCGCAAGGCCTAACTCCAGAAGCCCCGCCGAAAAATTTGGTTGTTGCCTCATACAATATCGGGCATGGGCAAGGCATTAAGGAGCATGCCTGGGATTATCGCGATAAGGACACCACGATACGACAACTTTCCTTAGTGGCTGATGCCATTTCTAGTATGAAGGCCCACATCGTTTTATTGCAGGAAGTGGACCTCGACTCAAACAGAACCTTTCATATCAACGAGATCGAATTTATCCTGAAGAGAACCAAATATCCCTACCACGCATGTGCCCTAGTGTGGGAAAAGAACTATTTGCCGTTTCCCTTTTGGCCGCTTACCCATCAGCTAGGATTTGTGCGGGCGGCAAACTGCGTAATTTCTCGTTTTCCCTTAAGCAATCATCAGAGAATTGTCTTTGACAAGCCAGAGTCGAACGCCTTTTGGTACAATTGGGGCTATATCGACCGCGCCGTTGAAAGGGTAGACGTGGAGGTGGGCAGCCAAAAGCTAGCCCTGCTCAATGTACATCTAGAATCATGGGAATCTGCCGCCCGAGAGCTGCAAATCAAAGTAGCCAAGAATTATATCGATGAGATTGATCTTCCCATCATTTTCGGTGGCGACTTCAATACCATCCCGCCACAAGACACAAAACGCTCAGGTTTTGCCGACGATCCCGATGCAGACTATGCCAACGAAGGAACCCTCAGTTGGTTTTATGAGCACGCCAAAGATCTCAAGGTTCCCTCACTCACCATCAAGGATGACATAGCATTTGAGCGCTACACTTTCCCAAGCGATCATCCAGATCGGCGCCTCGACCATATTTTTCTCTTGGGTAAAAATCTCTCTTTTGTTGATTTCCGCGTTTTCTATCAGGCAGGTACTGCATCCGACCACCTGCCAGTTATCGCTACCATCAATTACCGCGACGCGAACTAACTCTCAGGAAGCATCATCTTAAAAAGTACCACCTAAATCAAACGCATCCGTCGCGGCTGGGTGCGAACGTCCAGATGCTTGGGGATTACTCGCGGGGCAGGAGTTGTGGGAATTTGCTGGCGGCGATCCGTTTCCTGGCGCTTTATTTGTATTTGTATTGGGCTCGCAGAGAATTTCTTTGCGGTCACGCTCTGATTTGGCATCAGACGACAAGATCCGACAATCTGAAAAATCATCGCTTTCATTGGCATCTTTGTTGTTGCTGTCCATCGCGATCAAAGAAACATGACCAAGAAATGCAATGGCACAGATACTCGCAAATTTCATTTTTTCTCCTTCCGTTGTTCGGCTAGGTTAGCGAGCCGTTGCAACAAGTAAAGAGATGCGGCACCACTCCTTTGACGACGATAATTATTCGATAACCAACAATAGGGTGCCGCCGTCGACAGCGGTACCGGGCGCAGAGGATATCGCTTTAACCACGCCGTCTTTGGGTGCCTGCAACTCGTTTTCCATTTTCATGGCTTCCACCACCACAAGACCTTCGCCCTTTTTCACGGCCTGACCGACCTTAACCAAATAGCGCAAGATTTTTCCCGGCATGGGTGAGGTGATTTGCACGGTACCCGAGTGAACAAAATGCGCGGTTGCGGCATCCTTCATTTTTTTGCGACGGTGTTCGAGCATTTCCAACCGAACCACCCGCCCGCGCACGCGCACCGCCAGGCGCCCGTCCAAGGGATCATTTGACTGATCCCGATCATCCAAATCGATATCGTAGCTCTTGTTTTCGATCAGAGCGGAAATAACCTGAGATGGCATGGTTTTCGCATCGACGCGGTACACTCTTCCGTCGAGCTCAACCGAGTAAATGCCGTCTTCTTTGTCATGATCATCCACGGTGACACGGTGCTCTTGCTGGCCCACGATCGCGACAAATTTCATCTTTACCATAAGAATCCACCGGTAGATTTCAAAAAGACCAATTCGGCTTAGTAGCTCGCCAACGAGACATTTGATTGGGAGCGGTTGGCTTTGCGCCGACTCTAATTTGAGAAAACAGGCGTTTTTCTTTTTCGAAATTGAAGATGGCAGCGCCCAAAAGAGCCACTATTTTATGCTCCTCTTTATACCAAGTAGGCACTTTCCTGAAGTATTTTTCAATAAGACCTGTATCATAAGCTCCGTCGACAAATGGCTTGTATGCTAGTATTTGGCGCAAAAACATCGTGTTGGTCGTACATCCTTTCAGCGTAAATTCCATTAAGGCGCGATTCAAACGTTCTCGAGCACAATCTCTGGTGTTTCCCCAGGAAATCACCTTGGCGATCATTGGATCGTAATCTGCGGTAATCTCTGAACCACTATAGATGCTTGTATCCGTTCGGATGTATGGACCGCCGGGCGCTCTAAGATGCGTAACTTTCCCCGGCGTTGGCACAAAGTCGCGCGCGGGATCCTCAGCACAGACACGTGCTTCCATCGACCAGCCACGAAAGTCCTCCGTAAATTCCTTCGCTAAGAGCGATTTTCCCTCGGCAATGGCTATCTGCTCTGCCACCAGATCTAATCCTGTAACCATTTCAGTTATGGGATGCTCCACTTGCAAACGTGTATTCATCTCCATGAAATAGAAATTTTTTTGGTCATCTACCAAGCATTCTATGGTACCGGCACCGACGTAATCTACTGCCTTCGCGGCGAGCTTCGCGACCGTCGCCATTTTCTTTCGCATGTTCTCATCGACAAAGGGGCTGGGTGATTCTTCGATCAGCTTTTGATGTCGACGCTGCACCGAACATTCCCTTTCGACAAAGGCCATAACATTGCCGTACATGTCGGCGAGAACCTGCATTTCAATATGACGCGGCTGGTTGAGAAATTTTTCGATATAAACTTCGTCATTGCCAAACGAATTGCGTGCTTCGCTTTGCGCCATGCGAAAAGCTGAGGCGAAGTCTTCTTCTCGATCGACTCTACGCATTCCTTTACCGCCGCCTCCGGCCACTGCCTTTAACATGATGGGAAAACCCATACTGCGTGCAATAACTTTAGCTTCGTCTTCATCAGTGACCGGATCTTCCGTGCCGGGCACGACGGGGACGCCAGCTTTTATCATCACTTGTCGTGCCCGCGTCTTCGTGCCCATAGCTTCCATTGACTTTGATTTGGGGCCAATTAGCCAAAGCCCCGCTGCCTCCACCGCATCAGCAAAATCGGGATTCTCCGACAAAAATCCGTAACCGGGATGAATAGCATCGGCACCTGACTTTTTGGCCACATCAATTATTTTATCAATGTTGAGATAGCTGTCTTTAGGCGAAGCTTTGCCTACGTGGTAGGCAACGGTTGCGAAACGAACATGGAGGGATTTTCGGTCGGGATCGGAGTAAATGGCCACCGATTCAATACCTAAGTCGCGGCAAGTTCTGACGACTCTTACGGCGATTTCGCCCCGATTAGCAACCAAAATTTTCTTAATCTTGCGCGCGGTTTTCGCCATTTTATTCCCCTTCCATTAAAGCGGAATGTTGCCGTGCTTTTTCGTTGGCAAAGAGTCGCGTTTATCTCGCAAAAGATTGAGCGCCTGACAAAATCTCGGACGCATATCTTCAGGAAGAATCACTTCGTCGATATAACCGAGCTCTGCCGCGCGGTAAGGATTTTGGAAGCGCTCACGATATTCTTCGATGAGTTCGGAAAAACGCTTGGGCTTATCTTGTGCTCGATTCAGTTCTTCACGCATGACTATGTTAACCGCGCCCTCCGCACCCATGACGGCGATTTCGGCGGTAGGCAGCGCAAAATTGAGATCTGCACGTAAATGCTTGGGACCCATCACGCAATAAGCCCCGCCATATGCTTTGCGTAAAATGACCGTTATCTTAGGCACGGTCGCTTCAGCATAGGCATGAAGAAGCTTCGCACCATGGCGAATGACTCCACCAAACTCCTGCTCCGTACCTGGTAAAAACCCCGGAACGTCGACGAGCGTTATAATAGGAATGTTAAAGCAGTCACAAAATCTAACAAATCTTGCTGCCTTGTCCGATGCGTCAATGTCGATAGCGCCAGCTAAATTCTGTGGTTGATTGGCAATGATCCCCACTGA
>DASPVU010000220.1:0-5397 GCA_035622215.1 Myxococcota bacterium
ATGAAAGATCGAAAACTTCTACCCCTCGTCGAGCAATAAAACCAATTTCTCCATCTTCTAATGAGTGATACATCGGCTGATAGTCCACTAAGGCAGCTTGGTCGGAGGCAAAGAAACTCTCGCCATCGCCAGAGGCAACGATTAAAGGAGAGCCATTTTTGGCGAAATACATACGCTCCGTATCACTTTCAAGCATAATACCTAGGGCATAAGCCCCGTGGATGGTGTCAGCCAGCGCAGAGATAGCCAAAATCGGATCCGGCTGTTCCTTCAAAAGTAGGTCTAAAAGATGAGCCGCCACTTCGGTGTCGGTGTCGGAGTAAAAAGCGTGGCCCTTCTCTAAAAGTCTCTGTCTAATAACCTTATGATTTTCCAAAATACCGTTGTGTACGAGCGTGACCTTGCCATAGCGATGAGGGTGGGCATTATGGAAACTCGGCACGCCATGTGTGGCCCAGCGCGTATGCCCCATGCCGGCTTCACCCCTTAGTTCCAATCTGCTTAACTGAGCCTTAAGAACCGCGAGCTTTCCCACGGCCTTTTCGCAAACTATTTTTGCTGGTTGGTCGTCGAGAGGATGCGTGCGTATAGCAACGCCGGCAGAGTCGTAACCACGATATTCAAGATATTCTAGGCCCTTAATCACGACGTCCAAAGCGTTTCTCGTGCCAACGTAACCAACAATGCCACACATGCTTTTTCCTCAAAACTTCGCTAGTTCCACGACCTCGCCTTGATCTCGTTTTTCACTAGTGGCACATTGCCAATCCACGGAGGCGGCGATGGCAATGAAACAGGGTCAGGGCAATTTCATTAATGGTTTCTTCGTTAATGAAGGTAGCATAACACTAACGAGCAATAATCCAAGCTGCGATTATGAGCCGGTATTTAGCGTCAGAACTGATTTAGGTCATGTTCCCGTGGCCATACATTCGGCGAGGAACGCTTATAAATCATGGTCTTATCTAACCAACGTCCAACGCATTAATGCGGTCTTAAGTCTTAAACGCGCCTTTGTACAAAACGAAGCCGCCATGGCCCATGCCATTTCCCAAGAAATGGGCAAAATCTATAGCGAAGCTCTGAGCGAAAGCAAAAGTTTAAGCGCGCGCTGCGACCTGATCATAGAACATGGCCTGAAGCGGGTTGCGACTGAATCTCTTTATGACTTACGAGCCGAGACCCGCTACCACCCTCAGGGAGTCCTTGCCATTATCGGCCCCTACAATTTCCCCGCCCATCTAATCAATGCCCATGTCATTCCGAGCATTCTTTTGGGGAACACCGTTGTGATCAAGCCCTCGGAAGTTTGTCCCATGGTGGCAGAAGTTTATGCCAAATGCGTCCTAGAATCAGACCTTCCCAAGGGAGTAATTAATATCATCCATGGCGATGGCCAGGTGGGCCGGGCCTTATGCGCTCACGAGAACATTGACGGCGTATTATTTACCGGGAGCTATAAGACCGGCCGGGCCCTCAAAGAGCTACTCATCGATCAACCTCATAAAATACTGGCCTTGGAGATGGGTAGCAAAAACTTCGCCGTGGTTATGGACGATGCGGATCTTAAGCAGGCCGTGTCAGAGGTTATATTGGGTGGCTATTTGACCACAGGACAGCGGTGTACCGCCACCAGTCGCGTGCTTGTGCACGGCCGCGTCTTTGATCGTTTCACCACCATGCTGTTAAAAATCGCGTCTGAACTTAAGCCAAGTAAAGCACACGAATCTGGATTGTTTGGCCCGATGGCGACCAAAACCGCCATGGAGCACTTCCTGCAAGGCTTGCAAAACGCGCGCTCCGAGGGTGCAGAAGTCTTGCTCAACTCGCAAATTCTTTCGGGCGGCGCTTTTGTCACGCCCTCAGTTTATCAAGTGTCGGAGGACCACCCTCCTGGCAGCTATCTGGGCGAGGAGCTATTTGGCCCCAATCTTTGTCTTGAACCATTTACTCATTTGGATCATGCCATCGCGCGCATCAATGAAAGCCCGTACGGCTTATCGAACGCTATTTTCACCCTCAGTCCCAACAACAGCGAGCGGATGATCAATGAGACGAAAAGCGGCGTAATTAATGTCAATCGATCCACCAACAATGCCTTTGGTCAGATGCCCTTCGGCGGTGTAAAAAGAAGCGGGAACCAACGTGCCGCTGGTATCGACGCCGTTCGCTATGCCACCTTTCCGATGGCCATTCTCTGCCTTCCCTATGGTGAAAGCCAGGCGGTACCAAGCCTAAAAGAGCAAGTTGCTCGCCTAAACGATGAAACAATACCTTTGCCTACGCTGGCCATGCGACATGAAATCGAAGCGGCATTTGAAACCTATGGCATTCATTGCGAATACGCGGCTCTCGATCGGATCTGCTATAGTCGAACCTCGTTTTCTGCCCTTAAGGAACGAGAAAATCGATTCTTTGAAGAACTGGTCTTGCTCGTTGGTGATGCGGTATCCATGACACAGCATTTCGTCACTATTGATGCCTCTAAACTTGCGTCGACGGCTTCCTTGGAGAATCTATTAAGTAGCTATGCGATAGAGTCTGGTCTCACGCTAAAACAATTGAAGCCGCTCGCGATTAATGTTCCGCGTCATTTGGCCCTTCCCAAGTCTCGTGCCATGCTTGATCGCTTGTATCGCGGCGGCTTGGTCCCGGCAGATAAAAAAGCTCTGGTCGCTGATCTAGACAGGAGCCGCGGTCCCTATTTGGCCAGCATTGACGATAATCCTTTGGTGCTCTTTGATGCAGCAAGCCAAATTGCCACCTTTGGTGCAGGCTTCCTCGCCGATACCTTTCAGAATGCCTACGACTGTCACGATCTCGATCTGGCCATCTTAAATAACGTTGATTTGTCGCAAGATAATATCGACGACGGATCGCCATATTATCTGGACGCCATAGAGGCCAAAGAAGCTTTTGAACGTTTTCTCAATGAGAAATCTGGTGACCAATTCAGGTCCATCAGCTATGGCGCATCAGGCGCTGAAGCCAACGAGATCGCTTTTGATTTGGCCCGGGTCAACGGGCCTGGTGGCACGCGCATCATAGCCTTTGAAGGCGCATTTCACGGCCGAACTATCATGGCTTTGCAGGCGACCTACAATAAGGAAAAGCGCGGCCCCTTTGCCTTTCACGGCTATGAGGCGAGTTTCATCTCCTTTCCCGAATTAAAGGATCTTAGCGCCCAACCAAAAATGCCGGCGTGCCTTCTCGAAAGCGTAAGCCGGGGCGATATACCCGTTTTTGCTAACGATGACATGTTGTTAGAAAAAGAGCTTAGAAGCCTTGCTGAACTAAAAGATGAGGCCCTGAAAGGAGACATCTGCGCCGTTATTATCGAGCCCATGCAATGTGAAGGCGGGGACAAATATGCATCAGACCGCTTTTTCTCTCTGCTTCGAGCCTTGACCCGCGCTTTAAAACTGCCTCTCATCTTCGATGAAGTGCAGACCGGCTTTAACTTGGGCCGTGAATTTTTTTGGTATCAGCAGCTCAATCTTGTTGACCAATATGGCCGCCCCGAGCTCCCAGATTGCATCACCTTGGCCAAAAAAGCGCAATTGGGTGCGTGCTTGAGCGTCTGGCCCAATAGCCGCAAATATACGCCCCACATTATCCAGCTAAAACGCGGACTCTTGCATGGAAAAGCCATGAACCAAGAAAGGGCGCGAATGCTTGAGAAAAAGACCCTCAATGAACTGCGACGTCTGAAAGACTACTTTCCCGAGCTCATAAGCGGAGTGCGCGCATGCGGCTTCGCCTTTGCTTTTGATATGCCCACTAAGGAGTTGGCGAGCGAGCTCATCGACCAACGATTTTTGCGCGGTTTCATGGCTTATATTGCAGGTGAGCGAACCCTGCGTTTTCGACTTAATACGGTGACTTCGGACCAACTGCTCTACGAATTGTTTGAGAAACTCTATCTTTGTCTTATCGATGTTCGCGATGGACAGCGAACCGAGAGAGTGCCATGGAAAACGCGTTCTGATGTGGCGGAAAAGCCTGTGATCACGAATGTAGAGATTCACGATCTTAGTGAACAGAGCTTTTCGCATTTTGAACCTGAGATGCGTGGCATCGAGGAGAGTGCCTACGAAGTGAACCGGCGAGATAGCATGGATGATCTCAAAAAATGGCTCAAGTTAGAAAACGGCATAGGCATTGTCATGACCTGTGAAATTGATGGCGTAAAAAAGGTGGCAGGTTACGCCATTGGTGGGCCGTTAGAGCATGCCATGGTGAACGGTGCTCTCGAAGATCCTCATCGGCTACGGTACAACACCTTCTACTCTGCCAATATCACCCTGGATGAAGGTTTACGCGGCTTGGGTTTTGGTGCCCTGCTGAAAAATGAGCAGATACGGCGAGTCGCCTTAAAGACCAATGCCGATGGTTCCTTGCGCTATCTCAATATTGCGAGCCGTAACCGCGTGGGGCGTGCCTCGTCCATGTCTCGCATAAACGCAAGTCTTGGCGCCTATGTGGTGGAGACCTACGACAACCAATACAATGAGCCAGGTGCGAAAGCAGCCTATTACCGACTCCCGGTGGCCAAATCCGTTCACGTCGTCAAGGAAATATCCCACCCAGGAATGATGGATTGCTCAAACAGTTTAGAGACACCGTTTGTCAGGCCTCCTGCGTCATTGTTAGCGGCGCTCAAAAGCAATAAAATTCGCTCGGCCGTTGGCTCAAAACTGACGCTGTCCAATTGGGCAACCTGCAACATGATTCGCTACAGCGAGCTTTTGCGAGAAGTGATGCCAAAACATCTTAAGCACACCTATTTCACGTCCGGTCGTGATGAAGTGCTCGACAAGGGGCTTCGCTCATTACGCTTTCACCGGCCCGACGCGGACATCGCCATAGGATTTTCCCATCAGTGGCTGGGAAACATTACGGCCGCGGCAAGAAGCTTAAGCCACGACGAGAATCAAACACAGCCTTTCGGTTTTTTTGCCTGGCCAAAAATCAGGCATCCGGCGCTAGGTGGAACGCTTGCGAGCATCAAGCAACTCAAGGAAACCATAGCAGATAGCCACCCTGACAAATTCCTAGGTATCGTGATTGAGCTTACCGGCGAAAAATCTGCTCTTTGCTTTAATGAGGAATTTCTAAATGAGCTAGATACGGTGCGCAAGAATACCAAGATACCGCTAGTTTTTGTCGAGAACGCTTCAAGCCTTGGTCGGTCGGGGGTGTCCTGTTTCTTAAGCGACAGTCTTTCGGTGAAGGCCAACATGGTGCTGTGGTATACCGGCGGCCAGCTCGGACAGGTATTTGTTGACGACGAGTATTTTGTGGAAAAACCTCTCACCTTAATTTCCACATGGGATGGCGACGAGATATCCATGACGCGGGCGTATCACCATCTCCTCTATGCAAGCCTGAGCAATT
>DASPVU010000221.1:0-4977 GCA_035622215.1 Myxococcota bacterium
GGGTTCGCTACGTCATGGGCACAAATAAGCCAGAAAGAGCAGACTACTATGCAAGTATTGCCAAGGCGCTCAAGCACATGGCGAACAACCAGCTCGATAAAAAGGTCGTGCTCGGGCGTAGGCGATCAATATTTATCAAGCCGATGGTGGATCCGATTGAGCTATATTTCCGCTTAAGCCGTAAGGCCAAGGACGCCTTTCTCTTCTTTTTTGACGATGGCAAATCAGCCTTTTTTGGCGGCAGCCCTGAATTACTTTATCGCCGAAAACAATGTCTTATCGAAACTGAGTCTTTGGCCGGCACGAGGCCTAGGTCGACAGTGGATTCCGATGACCGGATGTTGCGCGAATCACTACTTACTAGCTTTAAGGACAACCGCGAGCATGCGCTGGTTTCCACTCATATCGAAGAAAAACTACGGGAATTTGGCGCGACATATCTATTTTCTTCGCCGCTAGAAATCATGGCGCTGCCCTATGTCCAGCACCTGCTGAAGCGCTACCGCGGTACTATCGATGCGTCGATTAATGATGCGACTATAATCGCTGCACTTCATCCCACTCCAGCAGTATGCGGTTTGGGAAAGGCATGGGCTTTGGACTTTATCCGCCACAACGAAGGCTTTGATCGCGGCTTTTACGCTGGGCCCATCGGTTATATCGCCAAGGATGAAGCAGAGTTTGCCGTCGCCATCCGTTCAGCTCTTTTCCGCCAGGACGAATTATTTATTTATGCGGCGGGTGGAATAGTTCAGGGCTCGATTTTTGAGCAGGAATGGGCAGAACTCAATAACAAAGAAGAAAATATCTTGAGTATATTCGATGACTCCTGAAATAACTGCACGAAATTTTGCTCATTATTGGTGCGCGGTAATGGTCCAGGGTTTGATCGACCGCAAAGTCGACCATTTTTTTGTCGCACCAGGTTCGCGATCTACGCCCTTTGTCTCCGCGTTGGCCAGAAATTCCCAAGCGAAAATCAGCCTTGGTATCGATGAGCGCTCGGTCTGCTATGCCGCTCTAGGTTTCGCTAAGTGTGCGCAAAGGCCATCTGCGGTGGTTGTTACGTCGGGAACTGCGGTGGCCAATCTTTACCCGGCGGTGGTGGAAAGTTATCTATCGGAGGTGCCCTTGCTTTTGATCACGGCGGATCGCCCCTACGAACTGCGCAATTCCGGCGCCAATCAGACAATTTGGCAGGCCAACATGTTTTCGAACCACGTTAACCAGAGTTTTGATTTGGCCCCTCCCTCCTCAATTGTGTCATTGAATCAATCTTTGGCGATATTTGATCAAGCTGTGCGTTACTGTGTAGGTGCAAGAAAGGGCCCGGTCCATGTAAATCTGCAATTTCGGGAGCCGGTGGCGAACGTTCCTCATGAAGGTGAAGCTGACTGGTCAGATACAGCGATTAAGCCATCTCGCGTGACTACCGACTTGGGACTTGGGTTTTCTCATTGTGCGGTGGATGGCCTGTTGGACTTTTTGTCGTCAGACCGAGGTCTTATTGTGGTGGGCGAACTAATGCCTACCAGCGTGCAAGACGACATTCTCACGCTGTCGTCGCTCACCAACTGGCCGATCTTCACCGATATCACGTCGAATTTACGTTTGTGCCGCCATCCCAATCTTTTGCATTACGGCGAATTGGCTTTTTTGCACCGTGAGTTTTTCACGCTGCTCGACGTCGATCGAGTGCTGAAATTCGGTGCCAGAGTAGTGTCTAAGCGCTTTTGGTCATGGGTGGAAGCAAGTCCACGCGCTCAATGGCTCAGCCTAAGTGAATCACCCGAGCGCATCGATCACGTGGGCCATTTTTCCCATGTGCAAGTATCAAGTCTTAAAAGCGTTTTGACTTCCATCAACGAGCGATGCCAAGAAAAAGGACCAAGCGCGCGCATCAACGCTCTAACCAGGTTCCAGAATAAAATTGCCCATCTCGTCGACCAGTTCTTGGCGGTGAAGCAGAACAACGAAGCCTATTTTGTCACTCGTGTTATGGCGCATATTATGGAGCCGGCGACGCTGTTTTTGTCATCGGGCATGCCCATCCGTGATATGGACCAAGTCGCGAGGCCGAGTGGAGTAGCGGTTAACGTGTTGGCCAATCGAGGCGTAAGCGGCATCGATGGTGTTATTAGTTCAGCGGCTGGTGTGGCCATCGCCGATGAAAAACCCGTCATCTTATTAATTGGCGACGTGGCTTTTCTCCACGATACCAACGGCCTTATGCTTTTGGCCATCACCAAGGCACCTGTGTTAATCATCGTTATCAACAATAATGGCGGCGGTATTTTTCATTTTTTGCCCATTGCTGCGGAACAGGACGTAGTAACACCCTATCTTGACACACCACACGACGTTCAGATTAGGGCGTTGTGTCAAGCTCATCATGTTGCCCACGCATTGGTCCGCGATCCCGAAGAATATGATGATGCTCTGCGGCAATTTTTTACCGAGCGAAAAACCATGGTGGTGGAAGTAGTGATCGACCGGGCGGTCAATGTGCAGTTGCATAAAGATTTTTACCGGCAGATAGCCAATCTCACCGTTTAAGCAGTTTTCTTAGCTGCGAGAGCGTGCGGGTATTGATGACATCGGCCTTTTCCAAGAAACCGCGACGGGCCTGATAAATACCATATTTCATGTAGGCAAAATGGGTGCTGCTATGAGCATCGGTGGAGATAGCCAGTTTAAGACCCAAGTCCTTGGCCATTTGGCAGTGAATGTCGTCGAGATCCAAGCGCTCCGGCTGGCCATTGATTTCGAGATAGCAGCCTCTTTCTACCGCCGCCTTCATGATTCTCTCAATATCTACTTGATAGGCCGGCCTAAGGTTGACTAGGCGCCCGGTGGGATGGGCGAGAATATTGAAATACCGATTATCCATCGCACGAATGATCCGCTCAGTTTGTTTTTTTTCCGGCAAGTTAAAGCGCGAATGGATAGAGCACACGGTTAAATCCAGTTCTTTGAGCACAGAATCGTCAAGATCGAGGGTGCCGTCTTCGAGAATATCGAGCTCGATGGATTTGAGTACGGTGATACCTTTGAGCCGCAGATTGAGACGGTCAATCGCCTCAATCTGCTTGCGTAGGCGTTTTTCATTGAGGCCATTTGTGACGGTTAGGTGTTTTGAGTGGTCAGTAATGGCCACGTATTCGTAACCCAGGGAAGCTGCAGCCTTGGCCATGGCCTCCAAACTCTCCGTGCCGTCGGTTTCCGAGGTATGAGTGTGCAAATCACCTCGTATGTCGTCGAGCTCTATTAGCTTGGGCAGATTTTTATGAAGGGCGATCTCAATCTCACCGCGGTCTTCGCGCAGCTCCGGCTCAATATAGGGCAGGCCCAAGGCGCGATACACCTGCTTTTCCGTGGCACCTGCAATCGAGGACTTGCCCTCGAAGAGCCCGTATTCGTTGAGCTTGAGGTGTTTTTCTACGGCTCTTCTACGAAGAGCGATATTGTGCGCCTTGGACCCCGTGAAATACAGCAATGCCGCACCGAAGGATTTTTTAGGAACCACCCGTAAATCAACTTGCAAACCTGAGGCTAACCGAACCGCTGCCCTGGTGGTTCCACGGGCTGTCACAGTTTTTACCAGGGGAAACTTAATAAACTGCTCGATGGCATTTTTGGCATTGGTGGCTGACACCAAGATGTCAAGATCGCCCACTACTTCTTTTCTGCGGCGAAAACTTCCGGCCACGGCTACGTCTTTTATGGCTTTGGACGCTTTTAGATGAGCGAGCAATTGATCGGCCGTAAGCTCGGTGTCGGTGAGCTTAGTGGTTTTTTTATACTCTTCACGGTGCTCCACGGCCTCTTGTACTTTTGCGATCAAGGTCTCGCCAAAACCGCGCAGCTTTTTTAGCTCGCCCTTGGCTATGGCCTTTTTCAGTTGGGCCAAGCTTTTGATGCCCAATTTGTCGTGAAGCATTTTGACCCGTTTGGGGCCAAGGCCAGACAGCTTCATCAGTTCAGTGAGCTGTTTGGGAAATTTGGTGGCCGTGCCTTTTAGGAGCGCAAGCCTTCCGGTTTTGACTATCTCTTGAATTTTTTGTGCTAAATCACTGCCGATGCCGGGGATGTCGGTTAGGTCTTGCCCTTGTTTTATCATCTCTTCCACGGGTTTGCCCAAGGACCCGATATTACGTGCTGCCGTGCGATATGCGCGTATGCGAAATGGGTTAGCACCATCGATCTCCAACAAATCGGCGAGTTCGTTGAACTGGTTGGCTATCATGTCGTTGGTAACTTTCATGCTTCTTTCGCTTAGAACTTTTGCAGGAGCTCATCGAAAATGGGGTTGATGTATTTTATTCGAACGTCATTGAGCCCTGCTTGGTTATAACCAGGAATAGGGCCATTGATTATATCGCGCAGTTCCGTCAGCGCTTCTCGTTGTTGATCCTTGGGAAACGCCTCCACGTAGCCGAGAAAGAAGTTCTTCGCCGCTAGTTCATACCATTGTTTTAGGTCCAATCCGCTGACCGTATTTATGACTCTAGCGTCTTCACCAGGCACAAAATGGCCAAATAATAGTTTGGCGATATCGGCTATTCGGGGCCCCGGTCGATCTAAAAAGTGACTCATTCCTTCGTTATCGATCAAAGTGAAATGATTCATGGCGGCGTCGTAGAAGATATTTACGCATTTTAGGTCGCCATGGATTATAGAATCTTTAAGAAGCTTTTTACTGTCAGTTCCTGGGCCCACCATTAGGTTATGAAAATTGGCCAACTCAAGACCGAGCTGTCGGTAGGATCGCGCAATATCAGGTTTTTCCGCGGCAGACTTATAGTCGTTTATTATATCGCATAGCATTTTTCCGGGAGCGGCGGGCATCACTTCGAGGTAATGTTCCCGTTGACTATCGCTATAGGCCAAGTAAGCGATGGGGAGAGCGATGGTGGGTTTATTGGGCTCGCTATTGGGCCATACCAAGCCAGCAAGAGCGGGAACGCTTGAAATCTG
>DASPVU010000222.1:0-4112 GCA_035622215.1 Myxococcota bacterium
TCCATTCTTACCAAGCCAACACGATATTGATTTTCGATTAGCTCGCCGACGGCACGAACACGTCGATTACCCAAGTGATCGATGTCATCCACCACGCCATCGCCATTGCGCAGGTCGATCAGATATTTAACCACCTCAAGAATGTCACGTTTGGTTAAAACACGATTATCCAGAGGTTCTTCCAAACTAAACTTATGATTAAGCTTCAGACGACCCACTTCGGACAAATCATAACGTTCTGGATTAAAAAACAAATTATGAAAAAGATTTTCCGCCGTCTCTAATGTGGGAGGCTCACCCGGTCGCATTCGACGATAAATTTCAAAAATCGCTTCTTCTTTAGTAGAGACCTTGTCTTGCTTAAGCGTATCGGAGAAATACGAGCCTACGTTAAGACCATCGATGAAGAGCACTTTGATCTTGTTAAAACCGGCAACCCGAAGTTCTTCTAACTTTTCCGCAGTGAGCGCCTCATTACATTCGAGTAACACTTCACCCGTTTCATGGTTGACCAGATCCTCGGCACTTATTAAACCATCGACCTGCTCAGGCTCTACGTTCAAGACCTTAAGACCGGCCTCTTGCATTTTCTTGATCGACAAGGCGGTGAATTTGCGATTTTTTCTTACGATGATCTCGTTAGTTTTAGGGTCCTTAACGTCGCGAGTTGATCGCTGACCCAAAATCATGTCGTAATCAATAACCTTTTCAAATACGCCTTGAGCAGGCATCAGCAAGGTGTCCGCATTGTAAAAATATTTGAGCAGCTCTTCCGTGCTATAACCCAGAGCCCGCAAAAGAATCGTCGCCGGGAATTTTCGCCGGCGATCAATACGACAATAAATCAGATCCTTGTGGTCAAATTCAAAATCAAGCCAAGAACCGCGGTATGGTATCACTCGGGCGTTGTAGAGAAGCTTGCCAGAGGCATGGGTGCGACCGCGGTCGCTATCAAAAAACACGCCGGGGCTTCGGTGAAGCTGGCTGACAATCACGCGCTCCGTCCCATTGACCACGAAGGTACCAAAATCAGTCATCAGCGGGATTTCACCAAAATAGACCTCTTGTTCTTTGACGTCTCGAATGGACTGTTCTTGGGTCGCTTCGTCCTTATCCCAAATAACCAGCCGCACCACCACACGGATAGGTGCAGCATAGGTCATGCCACGAGAACGGCATTCATCAACATCGTATTTTGGTCGATCCATGTGATAGCTGACAAATTCAAGCGACGCCGTCTCGTTGTAATCTTTTATGGGGAACACTGACTCAAATACGCCCTGCAAGCCAAGCGACTCGCGCTTGTCAGGTGGAACGTCGGCTTGCAGAAACTTCGCGTAGCTGCGTTTCTGAATATCGATCAGGCTGGGGATTTCTAATTTGGCTTTGATTTTGGCAAAGTTTTTTCGGACTGCGAAGTTTTGCTGTATTACGTACGTCATGGAATTCCAATTACTCCGCTCAACACTCAATTACGGGTTAAATCGTGATGCGGGCTCAACAAAAACCTGAATTGTCTTAGAACTCTGATAAAAAAAATCAACCCATGCTTAGACTGATAGCAAAGGTTAGATTTGGCGCCTGCATCGTACAACATAGTCAACAAAAGAACCCCCGCCCGGTTAGGGGGGGCAAGGCCGGGCGGGGGTACCATGATGTATGCAGGTCAGATAGGTGCTCAAGTTCACCCTGTCAATCCCTAAGCAATAAAAAATCACCCACGGGGAAACTGCCGCCTGACAACGCGCTTAATCCGCTGTTAATTCTTGCGATTCCCAGGTTTTTTTACGGCCAATTTTCGTTATTTGATTTTTTTCTTTATAAATATGCCCAGACCATCGCGCCGTTTGGGGTGGGCCAATGACCGACAAGCCGTCAATCTTTTCACGCATATACGAAAACCTCTATCGGCCAATGGATATAGCTGGGCTCGCTATCGTACGCATGTTTTTTGGCATCATTGTCATGACCGAAGCCTTCCGCTATACCGATTTGTCGCGCATCATCGCCAAGTTTCCTCTGCAGG
Organism: Myxococcota bacterium; assembly: GCA_035622215.1. GTDB lineage: Bacteria > Myxococcota > UBA727 > UBA727 > JABDBI01. Next base: position 2,027 of record DASPVU010000222.1, read on the forward strand.
GCTTCTATTTTAAATTCCGCTACTTTGAATGGGTAGAAGCCCTGCCGCCCGATCTCATGCAACTGGTCTTTATTGCCTATGGGATTTCTGGGCTTCTTATTTTCGTAGGGCTTTTTTATCACTTTGCTGTGCTTCTCTCCGCCCTATGTATTTCGTATATCTTTCTGGTAGATGCAACCAATTATCTTAATCACTTTTATCTTGTTATCGTCTTCTCATTCATGATGCTGTTTATCCCAGCCCACAAAGGCTGGTCTCTCTATGCCTTCTTCCATCGCAAAAAATCACAATCAGCCGTCCCGGGTTGGTCCATTTGGCTCATCCGTATTCAGCTAGCTCTGGTATATTTCTTCGCCGCAGTCGCCAAAATGAATGTGGATTGGATTAATGGCATGCCGCTTTACGACTGGCTTGGCGTTCGCGCGGATTACGGGACAGGCATAAACGCGTATTTTGGCCTGCCCATAGTGATTTATTTCTTCACCTATGGCGGATTATTATACGATTTATTGGTAGCCCCCCTCCTTCTCTACCGCAAAACCCGAGTGATCGGCTATGGCATGTCCCTGTTTTTTCATTTGATGAACTATTACCTGTTTAACATAGGAATATTTCCGTGGTTCATGATGGCCACCACTACCATCTTCTTTGATACAAGCTGGCCGCGCCGCGCATTAAATTTCTTTTTCCGCGCCAAATTTTGGCCGGCCTTTACCGATCGACCGGCACCGGACTACCTGAGCCTTTGGCAAAAACTAGGCCTAGTCGCCATGGTGGCACACATTAGCTTTCAGGCCTTCTTTCCGTTACGGCATTTTGTCTATCCGGGCTATGTCGCTTGGGACGAGGCTGGGCACAATTTTTCCTGGCATATGAAACTGCGTGGAAAAAACGGCACCGCAACTTTTACGGTCAAGGATCCTGATACCAAAAAATCGGTAGTCATCGACAGCAAACGCTATTTGAGCGATCGGCAAATTGAAAAAATGCCTACCCGACCGTTCTTGATGCTGCAGTTTGCCCATCATCTGCGCGACCTATACACCGCTCCTGGCGAAAAACCCGCCGAGGTTTACGCAGAAACGCGCGTTAGAATTAACGGTCGGCGCTCGCAAAGGTTGATCGACCCCCAGGTCGATTTGGCGGTTGTTGCCCCAAGCGAGGTGCCTGGCCCTTGGGTATTTCCCATAAGACAGCCGGTATGGAATGCCACGCACAAAAAGAACCGCTTCGGACCGGCTTTGAAAAAGGATGATATCGCCATGCGCGCGATCCATAACTTCGAAAAGAACCAGCCCCAAATAGTGCAAAAGCCCTAGGCTCCTTCGTGTCGACCCGCGGCTTGACCGCGGGGTCCAGCACCCATTGCACCTTCGGTTGTTCGTGGATACCGCGGTCAAGCCGCGGTACGACACAGTGCGAGGATTTCTTGGAGTTTGTCGACGTAGTCACTCTCTAGAGAAACCATGATTGGTCCCTGGTTTTGTGCGCCCCTGGGCAAGACCTCAATTTCACGGTTTTTAAGACCTCGATTACCCAAAGCTATTCTTACCGGGCAGCCGATCAAATCAGCATCGTTGAATTTTACGCCTGCACGCTCATCGCGATCGTCGAACAACACCTCAAAACTGGCCGCTTCCAATCGACGATAAATTTCCTCGCAGGCGGCGGACAATTCAGGGTCCACACCGAGCTGCACCAGATGAATGTGATAGGGAGCAATGGATGGGGGCCAAATTATACCTCTCTCGTCGTGATTTTGTTCGATGGCGGCTGCAGCAGTTCTGCCTACGCCGATGCCATAGCAGCCCATTTCCATCTCAACCACTTCTCCGTGTTCATTCTGAACCGTGGCATGCATAGCCTTTGAATATTTCTTGCCAAGGTAAAAGATATGCCCCACTTCGATGCCCCGCAGAATCGTAAACGGTGCGCCACATTGACCGCAAGGATCTCCGTCTTTTGCCTTCCTTATATCGAAATATTCAGCAAAACTGTCGCGTGCCATGTCCACATGAAGATAATGAATATCCTTCTTGTTACTGCCAGAAACCATATCGGTTTTTCCGTGCAAGGAAAAATCGGC
>DASPVU010000223.1:0-4330 GCA_035622215.1 Myxococcota bacterium
CGTAAAGCATGCTAATGGAATAGGCACCGTTTACGCCGGGCGGCAAAGTGTCGACGAAGAACTTGAAAGTCGGGGGGAAAACAAGGAAATAGGCGAAGAAAATGCCTAAAACAAAGCAAAGGCTCGCTACCACCACAAACCAAAACAGCATGCGTTTTTCATTTTGATAAAGCCCTGGGGCAACAAAGATCCAAATTTGATAGAAGAGCCAGGGGCTAGCCACTATCACACCAAAAAACATGGCGGCCTTGAGCTCAGTAAAAAAATATTCCTGGGGCGACAAAACTACAAAGGACGCACCTTGCGGCATGATTTCCATCATGGGCTTTCGCAAAATGGCCATGATGTGGTCGGCAAAAAAATAACAAAAAATCATTGACAGAAATAGTCCAAGCACGGCGCGAATCAGGCAGGTTCTAAGCTCGGACAGATGCGTGAGAAGGGGAAGCTCTCTTTTATCCATGGCTTTGGTCCTTGGCCACTATTTCGGGAGCGCTCTTTTTTTCCGATTTCTCGTCGGCGATGCCAGCAAACAGATCGGGTTTTTCTATATCGGCACTCAGAACCTGAAATTTGAGCTCATCTCTCAATGTGGTGAATTGGCGATAAAAGCCGGCGATTTTTCGCATGACCACCGGCAGTTGGCCGGGACCAACTGCAATAAAACTCACCACCGCAATCACCAAGATTTCAAAAAAGCCGATGCCCAGCATAATTGCCCACCAATTCGCTTTAAGAACCATTAGAGGCTACGCTCGATCTCATCAATAGCAAAGCCCCAGCTTTCTTCGGTTACTGGGTAGCGCGGAAAACGCGCACCTTCCGGAATTAATGCGTCGGATAAATCGTCGGGATAATAGACTTGCTCCAAGGTCAATCCATGAGCTTTGGCGGTAATGCCGGCGAGCTTCCTATCCTTGGCTGAAAGAGCGTGCGAAATAGCTTCGGCCTTGCGTTTGCCCGAGCCCACTTCCAACAGGGTGCCCACCATGATGCGCACCATGTTCATGCAGAAGGCGTTGCCGCGAATGTCGATTTCCAACAACGCTTGATGTGGCTTAACACAAGCATGCCAAACATAGCGCCTAGCATGTGGCGCCGTGCACAAACTTGAGCGAAAGCTCGAAAAATCATGTTCGCCGACAAAATGCTTGGCTGCTTGATCCATGGCTGGAAGGTCAAGGCTAGATCTTTGATGAAGAGCAAATTTGGCCACAAAGGGGTCAGCGACGAGCCCCTGATAAATGCGATAGACATAACGCTTACCAACGCTATGCCGTTGGGCATTAAACCCTTGAGGCATCGAATCGATGCGAAAGACCGCCATATCAGTCGGAAGATGCGATGCCAGCGCCAGCTGTAATTGGCGAGGCAAGAGGCGCGTCTTACATTCAAAAGAGACCACCTGCCCTCGCGCGTGGACCCCAGCATCGGTACGACCGGCCACATGAAGCGTTATGTCTTGGTTGGTGATGAGTCTGAGGGCACGCGCGAGCTCACCTCCTACCGTTCGTCCTCTGGCTTGCTCCTGAAACCCACAAAACTCGGTTCCGACATAGGACAGGTGCAAGCGAAAACAGCGCAGAACTTCGGCATTTTGTCTATCGAGGGCCCGATCAAAGCAGGCCTCACATAGACAGGAAAAATTTTCATTATCAATGATTAGGCTTGGTTTCTTTTCGCACCAGCACGGCTGTTTGACCGAACCGATGGCTCCACATTCGAAGCTTGCACCACATGACCCGCACGCCGTTTTCATTATATCTAAGAAATAATAGTTTTGGCCCCGCTCTGCGGCTTTTTGGCGATTTCCACATAGGCCATTTTTAGTTGATAAACCAAATTTTCGAGCAAGTGTTCTTCATCTTTGCCCAAATTGTTTGCGGTTTTATCCTTAAGTATATGCAAAATATCGATGGTTTCCTTGGCCAGATCTAGCTCAAGGCGCACCAAGCCGGAATCCGGCCAAGGCACCATGCCCAGCGCCATCATGGTCTGATGGGCCAAGGACTGAATGAACAAAGAAAAAGTCACGGGGGGCCGCACGAAGCTTTCTTCAGCCACTTCTTTCGGCTTTTCAGCTTTGGTGGTTTTAGGTTTTTCTTTTTCCCGAGAGGCCGTCTCGACGCTATCCCCCGTTTCGGTAAATCTGCGACGGTCCACAACCTTAAACGCCGGATCTTTCTCTTCCATGTCCTTTTTCATCACAAGCTCCGATTGCTTTATTCCTCATCGTGTTCATGGCTAGAAAATTCACCCGTCAAGGCAAGCCCCGGCTTCCTCGAGCGGTATATTTCTTCGCCCATCTCTTCACATTGAGACTGCAAATCTGGCAGCGATGCGAGATATCGCTCGTATTCATCGCGATTGACTCTCCCGCTACGAATATTGCGCTGCACTATGCGGTTATCAAAGCGAACATCATTTTTGTTTTCGGCATTAGCCATTTTTTACTCCGAAAAAGCCCTGGGCGAGCATAACGCGCGGGGCCGGTTATTCAAGGGCGGAGCCCCTATTTAGTGAACCACGGAGCCGTGGATGTATTCTGCATAGGAAATACCATTTTGCTTGAAATAATCATGTATTGGCTTAGTTGACCCCGCCCAATGGTCAATTTGCAAGGACCGCCGCGCCAATGGCCGTTTCAACTGTTCGTTTACCAGGGCGTAGTAGGCGGATAGATCTTCCGGAATATTTGCCAGTGGGTTGCTCCGTTCAGCCGCCATTCTTTCACCGCTCGGAAGGTGCCTTGCACCACCCTGGATTTTGATTCCCGAACTTCTTGGCAACCAATAATCTATAGCTTTGGTCATAGTTCGATTACGTGCTTCAATCTTTTCATAACTAATGCCATCGCGCTCATTTTTATCGTCCCAATAGCCGCAGCGCGCATCATTGATGGCTAGGTCGGCTAGATCATAGGATTCTTTAGTGATGTCCAAAATTCGATAATAATGTTCCTGGTGGTCCAAAATCTCAATAAAATTACCCTGATAGGGTCGCCCCAATTTGAGCCATTCCCACGCATAAAAGATGTCACGGATCAAAATGATGCCGCAATTCGGGATGACCCCGGACCGCCAATCACCTCCCTCCAATAAAATAATTTCGTCGCGGCGCAGGAGGTAATTCATTAATCCAAGAGTTTCGATTTTGCTGATCACGTTAGTGTGGTCCTCGCCGAACAACATCACCTGCGGATTCTTGCCGACGGATAGCTTATAAAAGCTCTCGGGTTTTATTTGGTAATTACGCACTGCGGTAATAATGGACTGCATGCCATCAATGACCTTTTGCTCCTTGGCGCTACACGACCTAACAATACCGCCTTCGCGGCAAATACTTTTTTGCTGTGGCTCGGCACAGCCAACAAGCAGAAGCCCTACTAAACTAACTAAGCCCAAAGCACGCATAAAACGCGACATTAATACAAAATCGCAAATATTAAAGACCGCTTCTCTAACATGATCTGACTTCACAAACGGGCTCTTTTGTTTTTACCATCTAGATTATCGAACATGGGGCACGAGCGATGGAAATCTTGGTTGGCACGTCTGGATGGTCGAATCCGCTTTGGAATCCCAATGGCCTTTCATGGTATGAGAAGCATTCACGGCTCAATGCTATTGAATTGACCATGTCTTTTTACCAGTTGCCCACGCCCGAGCAAATTGAGATTTGGGTTCAAGAAGGCAAAGGGCTCACCTGGGCGGTCAAGGTCAACCGATCAGTTACCCATTTTTTTCGCTTCAACCATTTGGCGCTGGAAAAATTCCGGGAATTTCGCGAGCTATTTCGGCCGCTAGACTTGCAGATTGGCTATTATCTTTTTCAATTACCACCCAATGCGCATCCGGCCATGAGAAAAGACATCGAGCGTTTTGTTAATGAAACCGGCCTGGGCGCTCGCTTCGCCCTTGAATGGCGTAATCCTAAATGGTTCGTTAAGGAGCAGGTGGATTGGGCAACCGATCTGGGCATTACCGTAGTAAGTGCCGATAGCCCTTCAATTCCCCGAGACATTATTTGCACCAGCGAGGTAGTTTATTTACGCCTCCATGGCCGATCGGATTGGTTTGAACATCATTATTCACGAAGGGAGCTTGCCCATATCGCTGAACTCGTGCAAAAAACTGGATGCGACCGGGTCATTGCCATCTTAAATAATGAGTCATCGCAACTAAAAAACGCCAAGGCTCTGTTTTCCATATTGAAGGAACTTACCGCCGTTCACCAACCCATAACCTAATAAGGCGTCCTGGCATGAATAAAGTTGTTATTGATATAGCTCACGCTATTCGCAAAATTGTCGACGGCTGCACCATCATGT
>DASPVU010000224.1:0-3533 GCA_035622215.1 Myxococcota bacterium
ATAAATCACTCCCATCGTCATGGCGAGCCCCTGAAAGGGGCGTGGCCATCCAGTAGAAGCCTAGACGCTAATTACTGGATGGCCGCGTCGCCTATGGCTCCTCGCCATGACGATGGGGAGTGATTTATGCAACAAAGCCGGCTTGACCGCGGGGTCTAGCGCTAGATAGCTTTCGACTATTCATGGATACCGCGGTCAAGCCGCGGTACGACACAAAAGTCTGTGGTGGCTGAGCAATTATGAAGCGAGGGTTATTGGCTATGTATATATTGGTGCCGGTTCTGTCGCTCTTGGCTCATTTATCCATGGCTATGAATCAAGCTCCTATGATTGAGTATGTCGAGCATCGCCTGTGGAAGCCCTTGTTGCTGACAGAGATTAAACCTCATGAAGACGAGATTTATGATGCACAATTCAGTCCGGATGATAAATCTATCGTTACCGGGTCAACGGATAAAACTGCCAAGATTCATGCAGCAAAAACAGGTTCATGCCTAAAGACTCTGTCTGGTCATGAGCGTTCGGTCTTTTCTGTGCGGCTTAGTCATGATGGAAAGAGCGTGATCACTGCGTCTTGGGATAGATTGGCCAGGGTGTGGAGTGAAGAAACTGGGGCATTGACGCTAACGCTCGAGGGTCACCAAGGTTTGCTTTTTTTTGCCACCTTTAGCAGGGATGACTTGCTGATCGCCACCGCCTCCGCCGATCGCACGGCCAAACTATGGGACGGGACAACTGGCGCACTAATTAAGACTTTCTCTGGCCACGATAGGGCGGTTACTCGCGTCGACATTAGCCCTAACAAGAAAAAAATAGTTACCGCCTCCGAAGATAAGATCGCAAGAATTTTCAATATCCACGATGGAAGTCTGATATGGGCTTTAAATCACGACGATTGGGTTTGCGCCGCAAGTTTTAGTCACGATGGACGATTAATTGTCACCATATCTCGAGACACAACGGCAAACGTGTGGAAGGTTAAGACGGGTAAATTATTATATAAGTTGGGTAAAGCGGGCGAAGAGATAAAATACGCTACTTTCAGACGAGACAACCGATCGATTCTTGTGTCAGGTGTCGATGGTAGCGTGGGTATATGGTACTTCATCGACCATAAATTCATCAAGACCACCCCCACCCATGCCAAGGACTACAACACTGCCGCGTTCAGCCACAATGGCACGCGAGTTTTGATGACATACGCAGACAAGGTTGCGAAGGTCTGGCTCATGCCCTCAGAAACACTCATGGACGATTCCCTAAGTGCTCACACCATTCAGTCGCTCGTGAAAGAGTTTATGGCTACCGACGCAGAAAAAAAATCCTTCGCCGACTTTACGGACTTCCTAAACAAAAAAAATAAAGCCGATAACAGTCAGGTAATAGAATATCGATTTGACGCTCACACCCAGGAATATCTGACATCATTCTTCCAAGCCTCATGTCCTCCTCGGACTTGAGCTGTGTCATCCTCGGACTTGATCCGAGGATCCACCGTATTGCCACTTCGTGGATCCTCGGGTCTATGCCCGAGGATGACACGGAGAGCCTTACGGGATTGCCATCCGAAATTTCATCCAATACCACCGCCCTGCTACGGCGATGTGTTAGCAAAGAGGACTAAAATGAATTGGTATCAAGCGATAAAAATAACAATCTTGTCAGGAATCTTTTTCTTAATTGGAATTTCCCTGGGTCACGCGAGCGATTCTTCTCACATTGTCGAAGGGCCAATCCAGAATTACAACGATCTCGAAAAGTTCGTGACTTGGTACCAAGAAAACGAGAAATGGGGACTGACAGTGCAATATCTGGGTTGGCGAGTAGAGTCGTGTGACGGCTGGGAACTCTTTAAGAGCCACTACCATGACAGTCGTGTTAGTAATGTTTCTTTGGGCGTAGTAACGGCAGAGCGTAAGAAGCACCGCTTAGGGTCACGACTTTCTAATTATCAACAAGTTATCTACAAGATTGGGTTCGCGAGCAATACGATGAAACTGGTAATGAATAATCCCGTATCCTACAGCGAGGATCCCCCACATCCTTGTTATCTTGGTTCCGATGATAATGACTAACGACTTTTTACCTCTTCCCTTTGGCCAAATCTGAGGCGTGCGATCATGGCTGTGATTTGTTCTCGTTCGCCTTCGCTGATGCTTGTGTGTAGCAGGTGGTCAAGGGTGGCTAGGGCTGATGGGGCGTTACCGAGTTCTATGTCGATTTTCGCCGACATGAAGTGTGCTTCCCTCTCGACGAGGCTTGGTAGATGCGCTTTTTCGGCCAGTACTTGGCTTATGAGGTTTTTGGCTTCTTCGTAGTCGTGCTGACGCAGATAAAAGCGCGACAAAATGTATTGTACCAATGCGCCTACATCCGTGCTGCCCGAGGTTCGCCGATCTTGACCAAAATAATAGGCGAGATCGGCGATTTTTGGCTCTTCATTTGACGGCCTGCTCACCAAAAAACCTATGGCTGCCTTACTCAACTGGACATGCTCACCGGCATATAAGCTGTGAAACAAAACTCGCATGATAGTAAGCAGGCGCTTTTGCGGCGGCAGAAAATATTCCTCGTTGATACGGTTCAGGGCTACGCTTGCCGCCACAAAATTCTCGTTGCCAACCAGGGCAGAAAGCTCCTTAAACGCCAGCATGGATGCATCGCCGTCGTTATCTTTCTCGGGCAGAGCCTTTCTTAGATTAATTAAACTAAGAGCGAAGGACGATTGCAGGTTAGTCAAAGCGTGGTCAATTGCTCTATCCAAGAGCGCCTTTTGGGTGGACGGAGAAAACCGTGACAAGATGCGCGAAAATTGGTCGAAATCAAGATTCAGGGCTGCAATATTGAGTTCAGCTTTTTCACGGTAGCTTTGTTCCGTGCAATCGGCCAAAAGAATGCTTGAGCCCTTGAACGATCTTTTGGCCCATAAGATGGCATCTGGTCCGACGGGTTGCTTGAGCCTTTCCATAAAGGCTGTCTTGACTGAATCAAATATCTCGCCGCTTAAAGATCCGCTGGCGATCATCTCCCTTAGTTTGCTTGCTCGCGCTTCCCTGGGCCATTGTGCCAAGAAAAAGTCGATCATGGCTCCAGCATAAATATAGGAAATGCGAGGCTGGGCTTTGGCAAAGTGAAAGGGATTGGCAGAAAAAAGATCATCAAGATTTACTCGAAAATCACCCTGATAGAGCGCTTGAGCCTGCTCAATCAGCGTTAATCCATTCTCCAAGTAGAGCTCTTTGGTGAGCGCCATGGGAATGCCCTCGGTCAACGCGAGATTGGGGATAAGAAGATTTTCGCCCGGCAAGCCAAGGACGGTTTTGGAAAAATCGCCAACATCAATATGAGCGAGCTCATGTCCTAACACATCGTGGGGGACGTCTGAGCCAGATATATGAATTTCGCGATGCTTAGGCAGGGCAAAATGCACATTTTTCGCGCCGGTGTAAGCAAGTTTGTCTTCGTTGCTCGCATGCAGCCATATGGTGATGGGCGCATTTGACAAAGTTCCAAGCTGGTTTTCGAGGCTATTT
>DASPVU010000225.1:0-3931 GCA_035622215.1 Myxococcota bacterium
ATTTTCGGCCAGGCGGGAAATAGGCCGGACTCGCCGGTAAACGCGATGGGCAAGCCCAAGATAAAAACCAAGACGGCGGCCACAAATACCGCTACTTTGCGTGACATCATGCCCAAGTCGACAAAATTGGCGACTATTACCTCGAACATGGCCAAAGACGACGTCAATGCGGCAAACAGCAGCAGGGTGAAGAACACCAGCGCAATAATCATCGAGCCCTGAAGTTGTTCGAAGACAAAAGGCAGCGTCTTAAAAATCAAACCCTCGCCCTGTTCTGGCGCAAAACCAAAGCTAAAAATCATGGGAAAAATGGTAACGGCGATCAGTACCGATGCAAAAATATTGGCCAAAACCACGTAGATTGCGATTTTTGGAATGTCCTCGTCTTTTTTTAGATAGGAGCCGTAGGTCAAGACGGCACCATAGGCGAGACTTAGAGTAAACAGCGCAAGCCCCAGTGCCTGTAACACTCCGCGTCCAGTCAAGTTGGAGAAATTTGGATACAACAAATAATGCGCGGCTTCGGCAAATCCAGGTAACTGCATCGCATAGATAGAAAGAGCGATCAAAACAATAAAAAGGCCCGAGGTCATGAACTTACTCCATTTCTCGATGCCTTGAGACAAGCCTTTAAGCAAAATTCCCACGTTGAGGGCGATGAAGATAAGTTGAAAGCTCATGTTTAGGGTGCCGGATTGGCGAAAAAGATCGAAGCTCTTGCCAATCTCATCGCGTGTGAGACCGTGAAAGGCGTCGGTGAGCGATAAAAATACATAGCAAATGCCCCAACCGGCCACGACACAATACCAGCCCAAAATCAGCAAAGACGAGATGGCCGTCAGCCAACCCACGAGGCTCCAGGAGCTGCCCTTATCGGAAAAGGTGGTGAAGGCTGACACTACTCCCTTTCTACTTTCTCGGCCGAGAATCAGTTCACCAATATACAAGGGCAAACCAACCAGAAAATTAAAAACAATAAACAAAATGATAAAGGCTCCCCCGCCATTTTGCCCCATGGTATAAGGAAGCTTCCACATCGCCCCAAGGCCAATAGCCGAACCCACCGAGGCAAGAACGAAGCCTAATTTGGAGCTCCAGGTTTCACGCATTGTTTTGGTCATCACATCCAACTTTTTTGACGGTCTTGCATTCTCCACCACCAATCAGTATTGAGCTTAATGGTTCGGATCTTTAATGATATGCGCTGTAAGTGAAAACTTGTCACGGGGGCTGTGTTCCCAATCGCGAGCCCTAGTTGACCGATCGATACTCCCGCATGATGGATATTAAAAAGAAAACTCTAGCCAATTACGTGCTTACAGAACTCAGAAAAACCTTCCCACAGGCCCAAATCGAACTTGATTACCAAAAAGACGACCCCTGGCAGCTCCTGGTGGTGGTGGCCCTTTCCGCCCAAACCACGGACAAAAAGGTCAATGCCATATCACCCGCCCTGTTCGAGCATTTTAAAACGGTTAATGATTTTGCCCGTGCGAAGCCAGCTGACATTGAGCCCTACATCAAGTCAATTGGACTCTATCGCAATAAAGCCCGCAACTTGGTTTTGGCGGCACAAAAAATTGTTAGCGAATTTGACGGCAAGGTACCAAAAACTAGGAAATCTCTAGAAACCTTGGCCGGTGTGGGTAAAAAAACCTCCGCCGTAATTGTTGCCAATGCCTTTAATGTTCCTGCCATAGCCGTCGATACTCATGTGGCACGTGTGTCGCGCCGTTTGGGCCTTACCGACCAAACCGATCCAAATAAAATCGAGGACGAGTTAACCGCGCTATTTAAGAAGAAGGACCTGATTGACGCACACCACACCTTGATTCTTCACGGTCGGCGAATTTGTATTGCCAAAAAGCCTCATTGTTCTATTTGCCCGCTTAATAAAAAATGCCCCCGCATCGGCGTCACGTCTTGGCAATAAGAGCTAGCAAATCGGCTGGTAGCGGGCATTTAAAGATATATGATTTCCCTTTTAGCTTGAGTCGTAATCGTGTTGCATGTAAGGCGTGGCGTGGATGCGCAAGGCTTGCCCGAACATCCTGCCCCTTGCTCAGCCGATCGAAAAAGTCATCGCCCATGCTGTAGAGCTTATCGCCAATAATGGCGTGACCTATCAGGGACAGATGCGCACGAATTTGATGTTGTCGCCCGGTGAGAGGCCGGCAAGCCAGGAGCGTTCGTGACTTGGTTTTGTCCGTCAACAATGGGCGGATTTTGGTGACAGCGGGCTTACCGCTATCATCTTTAATCATGCGTATAGCCACGAGACCACGAGTCTTTTGCAAGCCAAGCGGCATTTCGATAGTTTGCGATTGTTGCACCACACCATGGGCGATGGCCAAATAGGTCTTATGCACAAGACCGCGCATAAATGAACTTTTTATCATGCTTTCCGCCTGGCGGTTTTTCGCGCACACCACCAAGCCCGAGGTTTCCTTGTCCAGCCTGTGGCAGGGATTTATCTTTTGCCCCGGATAATTTTTTCTCAGCCAATGAGTGAGGGTTTTATATAGACAATTTGCGCTGGGATGAATGCTTAGACCCGCGGGCTTATTCACCACCAGCAGATCATCATCGACAAAGATTGTCTCCACCAAGAAATCGTCCACATCATTTGATCGATCTGGAGCAAATCTCATGAGCGTTGCTTCTTGGCCGCTCTTAACGCGGGCTGCAGGCTTGATCGGAAGGTTATCTAACAAAAAGTCCTTGGCTAAAATGATGCGTTGCGCACGAGCGCGAGAAATCCAGCCAATGCGACGCATGAGATATTGATCGGCCCTTAGGCCATGCATGTCGGGCGAGACACGAAAGCGCGTGCTGACTTTCGCGCCATTATCTTGACTTGAATGCGTCATAAATAAAGCGGCGATCTTCTCGGTTCAATTCCAGATTAAATATTTCTGGACGTTTTTTGACAAGCTCTAAGAGATTTACCCGTAAACCTAAGGCTTCAACCACGCCGGTCCAGCTTTCGCTTTGGGGTATTTCTTTGTCGACACAATCGCTGTGAGGATTTAGCTTGCGGCAAAATTCCTGTGTCGGCTCTTCACAACTATTGCCATAGGGGCTCGCAAGCGCGGATACCAGGCGACTCTTTTGAAAACGATGGGTGAGAATTGAGCCGATACTTTTTAGGCGCGGCCATATGAGATCTCGCGAGAAGAGCTCATCATCGCCATAGTGAAAACGATAGGGGTAATCATGCACCATTTCATGAAAATCCACGAAATCGCCTGGTCCCGTGTGAGACCCGCCCCACAACATGGCGGTTAGGGGGCCAAAGCATATGGGTATTAAGTGCATGCGATGGTAGCGTAATCCGCTCCTGATCCAATCGGCCACAGCATACATTTCGGCGGCCGTTAAAATATTGTCGGCGTCCCGCATCAAAAAACGTACGCGCTGTCCGTCGGCCATGTGGTCTGAGGCCGCAGCAAAACGCCAAAAAGTGCCATCTTTTTTCGCTTCGGCAAGCTTATTGTCGACAAAGGCAATTTCACAGCCCAAATCGAGGAGGTGATGGTTAATTTGCTCGGGCGTGCGATTTTTGATTTGACCCAGTTGCGCCAGATATTTCGGATTTCTCGCCGAAACATAGACCCTCACGGTAAAAGTCTCGTAGCCCCATGTCTCATCGGTTATATTATTCAGCTTTTTTATATTGGCAAAACTCTCAAGATATTGCAGCAAGGCCTTATAATAAAACTCCTTACCGTCGAATAAGCTGATAGCAATAATGCGCGCTTCGTTGGGAGATTTCCAAAATTCTCGCCCAATGGAAATTGGTCTTTCACTCGTGATGATTTGCTTAGTTTTTGGGTCCTTGTATTGATATTGCCAGACATCGACATCGGGACAATAGTAGCCGCAATCCGAACCAAAGCGTGGAGATTCTACCAGAGAATGGCGATAGACC
>DASPVU010000226.1:0-7234 GCA_035622215.1 Myxococcota bacterium
CATCACCGGTGCAGCGACCACGAGGACAAAAAACAAATACATCAAGACAAAGGCCGAACCGCCGAAGCTCCCCGCCATGTAGGGGAACTTCCAAATATTACCCAGACCGACCGCCGCACCAGCCGCAACCCAAATAAACGCCAATAGCGACGACCATTTTTCTCTTGCATTCATGTCAAACCCGCAAAATTGCCCTGCGGCCCTTTAACACATCCCAGCAGAGACAAAATCCCCATTAAGCCGCCATTCAAGCCTGCATATACCAGCGCACATTGTTAAAAATATATAAATAAAGGCGGATCACCATGATTATTAATCATAATTTATTGTATTGGATATTTGCGGCATTATTTTCTTTAACTTGCATAGCACAAGAAGAAGAGCTTATAAGGCAATCACTTAGCAAGCTACAAAACTCGAGCCTTTACCGATCTCACGGGATTAACCTAACGTCTCGTTATACCCATGATTCCGGAGTCCATTGGTTAACGGTAATTCTGCAATCAGCAGCATCTAATGCATATATCGGAGACATCAACTATGATCTCGATGCTTATAACGGATTTCCAGAAACTATTGATAAGTTAAGGACATCATTAAAAAACAGGTTGACTTCAGGCGACATAAATAGAGATATATTTATCAAACAAACAAGCGTTATTGACGATTTGGTGAGCAAGGTAAATAAGAATAACCTAGCATATTTAATAGATATTTTTCTTATGGACGATTATCTAGGTAAAGGTCTTAGCTATCCATTAATCTGCAATACACTACAAATATTAAAAGACGTGTTTCATAAGAGTTACGTATATCTTCTAGATGTAGCGGATATACCAGATTATTACAAAAAAATGGGATTTAAGTACCTGGGCGGAAACTATAAATACGGCCTCATCGACGAACTTCTTTCAGGTCCGAAATGCAAGAGCTAAATCTAACGCGGATACAGAAATAAAGGAGGATTATCATGATTTTTAATCATAATTTATTGTATTGGATATTTGCGGCATTATTTTCTCTAACTTGCGTGGCAGAAGAAGAAGAGCTTATAAGGCAATCACTTAGCAAGTTAGAAAACTCGAGCCTTTACCGATCCCTAGGGATTAGAATAACGTTTAAATATTTTGATGATGTCGCTTGGTTAAGTGTACGTCTGCGACCAGCAGCATCTGATGCATTAATCGGAGACATCGACTATAATGTCCATGGTTATGACACATTTCTAACAGATATTGACAACTTAAGGACATCATTAAAAGACAGCTTGACTTCAGGCGACATAAATAAAGATACATTTATCAAACAAACAAGCGTTATTGACGATTTCGCGAGCAAGGTAAATAAGAATAACCTGGCATATGTAATAGGGGTTGGTGTTATGCCAGATTATCGAGGTAAAGGTCTTAGCTATCCATTAATCTGCAATACACTACAAATACTAAAAGACGTGTTTCATAAGAGTTACGTATATCTTCTAGATATTGCGGAGATACCAGATTATTACAAAAAAATGGGATTTAAGTACTTAGGCGGAAAATTAAAATATGGCCTCATCGACGAACTTCTTTCAGGTCCGAAATGCAAGACCGAAATCTAAGCCGCCAACTTTAGTTGTAGTTCGCTGAACCGCTAACTTAACGGCAGCTTCACCTACCGTTAAACCCGTTACCTCGTTGCAAAGAGCATCGCGAACTATTTCACCGGGGTGTAATGGTTTTTTACGCATAAAAATATTCTAACCCCCCATACCGCCCGGACCTAATCACCGCATTAACGTAGCGCGTATCGCATCACGCATCAAGTCTCGATCCAAAAACTAGACCGAACCATATGATTTTTTATGGACGACTGCCGGCTTTCTCGACGATGCAGTGGAGAGTTATTTGAGCTTCTTTTATTTCTGCGTCGGTAAATCCGGCGATGGCTGGCAGGGAAATACTCCTTAATTCGGGCACCAGCAAAGCCTTCACATAGAGCCACCCATGTTCATGAACGAAAAAAAACAAAACCTTGGTAACGGCTGCGAACAGGCGAGGGTTAGACGTTTTAAGCTCGACGAGACTCTCGTGAATCTCTTTAGAAAGCCGATAGATTTCCTCCGGCCCGACGCCATACTCCATAGAAAGGCTAATGAAGATATTCCGTTGAATGTTTCCGTGCTGGACATCATGTAACGCAAATAGGTGAGGGTTTAGCCGTTGGCCATCGGCGACGGTTGGACTAGTTCTTAACCCTATATACTTCAATCCCACGATCCCAGCGAATCGATTTAGGCCTTCTTCGTCGATCGAGTCGAAACTGAAATGGAAAAGGCTTGGAGGTATAACGCGGTTATGCTTCACTCTCCGTGGCCACGAAGCACTCTTAAACAAATATTTTTCCTCTTGCGATAACTCTTCGAGCTTTCTTCCCCCACTTGTGATCTTGAGCCAAGAAAAAACCAATCTTACGAGGGGAAGATAAGGGACGTTTCTCGTAATGAGATCGTGGGCTCGACGAGAAAGTTCTGACAACGCGCGCTCTCGCTCTTTACTGTTATTCGCGCTTCTACTTTTTTCGATCTCATGAATGATTCGAAGAAGCACAGGCTTCATCTCATAATATGGTAGGGTTTCAAGATCGTAGATTTTTGCTCTTTCGGCTAAGCTCTCAGACATTTGAAACAGATTGTCCCAACACGCGTCGTCATGAGCATCCACCAAGCTCTCAAACTCCTGGGTCTTCGCTTCGCTTCTTTCTGGAATATCCAATGGTTGCAAAATATCGACAACGTCAGTCGCTACCGGCAGCATCGGCAGCCTTATTTGACTAAAAGTCCTTGCGGGCAAAATCAGCCGAACTGGTCTATTCAACCGAACGTGCGATTTCACCAAAACAGGTCTTTTTGCATATCTAACAACGTTATTGATCGACATGGCGGCGGATGGATGACTCGCCATCAAACTCAAACCGACTGCTAAAACCAGGCGACATGAAAATTCCGCTCTCATCTTTTTCACACTCACTCTGGGACACGCGGGGCTGCAAGCAACAACAATCTATTCGCTCAAAGTATTCCTTAGCCTGGGTTCGCGATTTCACTGATTTCCTTCTCGGACAACAATTTTTTGCTTTGGGCCATGGTGTTGGCAAATATAGTTTTTCCCAAGCGTTCTCGGATCACTGCAAAAGATGCGATGAATTCTTTATCGCTGAGATTGGTTCGGGCGAGCTCGATGAATTGAGGAAGAAATTCCACATCTTCGTTGCTCTTAAAAGCAATCATGATGGCAAAGAGCTCAGCGCGAGTCAAAAGCTGCCACAAATTCTGCATGGAATATTCTTCTTTGTCGAGATGCATCAAATAGTGAGCGATAAAGCGGTTAAGCACGCGGTAATATTCAAGCAAGAGATTTTGCCGCTCCATTTCAGAGGTATTTGGTAGCTGCAAGGTTTCTTTTGCTAATCGCAAATTCAATAAGTCCTGCTCATGCTCATGATGCTCCGCGTCCATCAGGACCTTTTGATGCGGCAGTTTATGGCCGATTATAGGATGAGCATAGGTGTTTTCCGCCCGAGCATGGCTGTCCAAGTGGTCAAAAACCACCTGAGATTGGGCCATCACCTGCGCAATCTGTTTATCGTCATTCGCGTCAGTTTGAGCTACCGACATCGAAAGCTCAAACAGGTCTTTCCGCAAGTCCTTGTGAGGACGCGTATAAATATCAACAATAAATTTAGCCATAATAAAGTCCTTGAAATTGTGTAATTAGCCACGCATCGAAAAGTTGTAACGTGTCCTTAGCCCCGAGAAAAGGCGGACCGGCTCGGTATAAACTGATCCCAGTTCATTGCATCAGCGCATCAAAATTGCTATGCTTTGATGCATGAGAACGACCATTACCTTAGAAGACGATGTTGAAGCCTTGCTAAAAAGGGCTCAAGCTGAGCTAAAGCAAAGCCCAAAGCAAATTATCAATGAAGCTCTGCGCGATGGTTTGCCCAATTTAACCAAGGAAAAACGTGCAGTTAAAAGAAAATTTGTTACCAAATCCGTTTCTTTGGGAGCCTGCCTTTTACCCAATCTTGATAATGTTGCTGAAATACTGGCCATAACCGAAGGCGACAAATTTCGATGATCTTAGTCGATGCCAATATTCTCGTTTATGCTTATGTGCAGGGCATGCCCCAACATGATGCCGCCAAAGCGTGGTTGGATGGCATGTTAAACACCTTTACGCGCGTTGGCCTCCCATGGCAGTCATTAACCGCTTTTATGCGACTTGTTAGCAGCCCTCGATTATTCGAAAGGCCTGAACCGGTGGATAAAGCGTTTAATCAAGTAAAAGCATGGCTGAGTTTGGACAATGTTTTTGTCCCAACACCAACAAACTCTCACTCAGAAGTATTTGCCAAAATGATCGCCTTTGCCAGCGAGGCCAATCTCATACCCGATGCTCACTTGGCCGCCCTCTGTGTCGAACACGGCCTAATAATGTATAGCGCCGACGGCGATATGGCCCGTTTCAAAGGCCTAAAATGGGTTAATCCGTTAACTATTTACAAGACGAGCCGCGGACCGTGAACATGCCTAAGGGCCCGCCTTTCCCAAGAACATTAAATGTAAAGATATTTTCGGCCTCTGAAGACGTTAGCTCGACCTTAGTAATTTCGGCGACAATGTCATCTTTGAACATATTTAGCGCCTTGCCCGCTGCTGATTGATAAATATAGAATTTGCAGCCGTCGGCCTCCATCAAGTGAGCGCCATATGGTTTCGCCAAGGTTGATTTGAGGAAACCGGCCACTTGGTCCTTTGAAAACTGAGGCACGGCCACTACAGAAAATGAAAGAAATCCGGCAAGAAAAATAAGTATAGAAAAAAATCTCATAAATTCGCTCCTAATCGGCCTAATGGGAAAAGCTAAGAATGTCCTCGCCTTATTTCAAGGTGATCTAGTAATGCCATGTCTTTAGAGAGGTCTCCTTTCGGGCCTGAAGCGTTGATGGAGATGGGGGAGCAGGGTGGCTTGGGCGCTTCTAGGATTTTACGACCTGGCTCGACGAAGGATTTTTGTAGGATCACATGGCCGTCGCATGATTTTACTAGAATATTAATTGGAAGATCATCGTGGCTAAAATCCATTGTCATCGTAATCACCGCGTCTGTTGCTGATAACTCAGTTATATAGGACGGCAAATTGTGCGATTTATTATCGTGGGTCTTAGGAGCAAAATCGATTGGTTTATCATAATGTGGTCCCAGAAGAGTGCCGATCCTTAGGTAGAGCTCACCACCCATCGTGCTCTGCCAATCATCAAAAGAAAAATGCTGGGGCGTTTTTGTGTCCATCAATTTCTCGTGATCTAAGAGATGACAGATTTTCTTCGCGTTGCTTGGCCGGGCACACAGACTTACGTTAAACACCTCGTCGTCGTTCGGAGCATTAGTTACACGTAGCCGGCATAGGGCTGTCGAAGGCAAGTCTATCGCAACATCATATGGTGGGCTTTTCTCGCCAAAGTAGCGCTGTTTCGAGGTCGAGATCGTTAACTCCTTCATGTTGTCGCATCGCTGAAACAAATGCTCCTTCGCCACACTGGTGCAAAATCTGGCATGACTTCCTGGGCTGGCAAAGATTTTTTCGATGAGATGACATGGTTCACTACGCCACAGCGGCATTTCTCTCACATCCGATAGTTCGCGAAATATCGACGTTCCATCGAGCATTTTGACCTTGCGATCTACCATGACGCAGGATTTTTCTTCATGATTGATCGTCACGCACAATGTCTGATTGCGCTCATTGTCGATGGAAAAGCCCGGCATCACAATGATGGTCTGCTCGTCGCGCAAGCAGCCAGGAAGGCCTAGATCGGGCTTCTGCGCAAGAATCAGGTAATCCTTGAACACGATGGGCTTTTTAAAATAGAGTCGCTTCTTGAACGTCGAAATGCCTGCGACGACGATTTCTAGAGAGATAGTGTCGATGACAAGGTTCTCTTCTGACATATTGGCAAGTTCTATCCATTCCTTCCCCTTGTCGTCACCGCGACCACTGCCATTGCCAAAAATCTCGCTAATCAAAAAGGCACCGCAAGTGGCTCCAGAGCTCAAAAAAGCTACCAGGATCATCACGCCCATTCTCATCATCGTACTCATCAAAATATTGTTGCAAGATGATTTTCACGATTAGCCAAGGCACCAACAATCAGACCAATTACGTAGTGGATCGGCCGAGATCTTAGCAACTGCACGCAAGGCCAGAGATTATTAGATTTTAATAATTGCTCTTTTCGTGTCGTACCGCGGTTTAACCGCGGTATCCACCGAATTAGCTGGACAATGGACCCCGCGCCCCGGCGAAAGTCAGGGCCAGGGGCGACATGGACTAAATTTATGGGAATTCGACAAAAAATCGTATTATTTTTAGCTAGTTATTTCATCATATTCGCTGGCTCGTCCCTTATTGCTATCACCTTAGATGAGATCCTGGCTAATCCCAATTCGGGACAATCTCAATCCGAAAGCTATCTTAGAACTCTGGGAAACAATAAGAGCGAGATCTTTGATCGCATCAAAAATACACTTATCGCGCCACCGGTTATTAATGGTCAAGTGAAAGATAAGGGTAATCCAAGTGCTTATACACGAATTGACCCAGCAAAGTTTGAGGATTTGATAGTCAAAGCGATCTTAGAAGAACAAAGCCATCCAAATGACTACTACTTCTACCACTCAACGCAAAAGGCTGGAATCGCGCTCGCGATGCTGCGCACTGCAATTGATCAGCAAATTAACAATTGGAATCGAGATGATTTTCTCATTATTCGCGACAAGAGGTTTTTTTACCCTATACGCGCCCGCACAGCATCTGACTATTTTAAACAAAATATACCTTATAATACGAGATTTAAAGATCCAGAAACCGAAGCGTTGTTAAAAGAAAATAGCGTAGGAATTGATCGGCAGATCTTCTTCATCAAAGCTTGGGATAGAAAGGCTCAGTTTGATTTCATATCGCCTTATCGTGACCACCTTGTCTCGGTCTCACCTGCCTTTATCGCCGGGGTCGACGACACTTCGAACGAGAAAAGAAACTCTTACGACATGGATTGGGCTGCATGGGAATCGTCATTCTACTATTTCGCCACCGACCTTAGTTGGTCAAATGCCGATCGGCTTTATGGATTTTTCCTCGATGACCTCAAACTGCAAAATCCCAATCTCTTTAGCAATAAAAAAGAAGCC
>DASPVU010000227.1:0-10282 GCA_035622215.1 Myxococcota bacterium
ATCAGTAAGCGCAGGAGCTTTGGGCAAGATTTGGTGAGCGATGAGCGATAATATCTGGCATATTAGCGTGAAGAGCGAACCAAATATTGGCCAAAGAAACAAGCTTAATGGTTCGGATCTTTATGACATACGCTGTAATTAGATGAACAACACCAAGAATATGTTGAACTAGTCTTAAAACATAATGAATCCGCGCTTAGAATGTCATCCCCGCGGGGCGTTGTTGCGCAGACCTATCTTTTAGTATCGTCATGGCGAGCGTAGCGCGGCCATCCAGAACATATTGCCAATTCGCTGGATGGCCACGCCGCTATGCGGCTCGCCATGACGATGGGTAGGGTCCACGCAACAATGCCTCCCCGCGGAGGCGGGGAGCCAGGCGCGGCGCCACTTGGCTGGATTTCCGGCTCCGTGGGAAAGACAATGAAAGGCATTACGAGAATTTAAATCAATATGTCTTGAGACTGGTCGGTTATGTCGCGTCATTAATTTTTGCGGTTATGATAAGGATCATCGCCGACGCTGAACTTTTTGCGCTGCTTGGTAAGGAACGCTGCTTCTTTAGAAAATGAGCTCCCAGAAGTTCCGATAATAAAATTAGTTAAGCCAAGTAAATAGAAGTCCACCAGGGCGCTTTCTTGTCCTCTAACGGTGTTTCGTTCGATCTCATCAGAGCGAGTAAAAATCCGGCCTGAAAACAGGTCGTTTTTCATGATGGCATCTTTTGCGCTTTGGTTATCAGCAGCTAGAAAGAATGCCACAGGCTTATTGTCGGTCTTGCTATCAGGGCGAAGAAGTTCTTTCTTCATCGCATCGATAAATTCCTGAATATATTTATTCGATGGATCATTGGTGAGTTTTTCATTATTGTCTGATTCACCCATTTGCCAACCACGATAATGCACTCCCACCATATAGTACTCATCAAACTTGTTTTTATCGGCAAACACCTTTACTTCTTGCTTTATCCATTCGTTGGGAGAAAGTTGTTCATAAAACGCACTCCTTTTCTCCAGCCAGTCACCCCTTGTCATTTTGTAGGGTGTAAACGAAAGCGTCGATTCAAAATAAACTATTGGCTCTCTATAGTCGGCGAGATAGGGTAAAACACCATGTTGGGCAGCCGGGTTGTTTTTAAGGCCGAGATTCCTGATTAGGGGGTCGTTAGGTTGCGCCGACGTGATCCGCTCAAAGGAATACCCCAGTTCAGAAAGACCACTGTTTTCAAACATTACCAGCGGTCTTTTGAAAAAGTCCTGCCAGCGTCCTGGCAGGTGAATATTTACTGGCCAATAAACCACCAGCTGTCGATTGGTTAAGCCTGCCATGATTTCTGCCGAACCAATAACGCGAAGTCGATTGCCCATGCCGGCCTCGGTGATTGAAACAACTAAATACTTGGCAGGAAGTCCGGATTGAATCTCGGCCTTCGCCGCCGATTTCTTAAAACGAGCTGGCTTTGTAGCTTCATAAAATTCCCGCACCTTCCTTGGAATTACCAAGTCAGTAATGGGGATTACTTGTTGATCATGCGAAGCACTTTCTGGCTGGCTCAGCAAGTCTTCTCTTTGCACCCAGTACCACGCAGTTATATAGATCTTATTAGGACTGACCTTTATTCTGGTTTCACCAAGCTGGTCTTTGCTCACCTCACTAGAGCCTTCAACAACCCAGTCGGCGGCAATTAAATAAAGGCTTGTAGGTGACAACAATAAAACCAATAATAAATAAAAAAGGCGCATGGTTACTTCCTAAATCTCTATGTTTTTGCCGACATTCCACCACCCAAAGCCGGCAGCGTTAATTGGCAAAATGAGATTATTCATGAAAAGAAGGCTCGTTAATTAGAAGCGCTCCTTTTGATTTTGAGGCCCTTAATTCTGAGACCAAATAGGCGGATTTTAAAGCGCAGAAGTGCAGATAAATAGCCTGCTTAATCGCATAAAAACTCCTCATATCCCCGGACTGATATTAATGTGCCGTTTTCATTTTGCAATCAGCACACACTAACCGTTGTAGGTTTTGGCGGTTTTGGGGAGCAGGGGCGCAAAGGGTGGTAGCTCGTCGGCGGTGACCACAAGATCTAGGACGCCGGGTAGGTTAGCGCGGTGGTATTCATATAGGCATCTTCTGAGCTCATCGGCGGTTTGTGCGCGTCCTGTCCACAGCGTGGCTTCGTTTCCTAGACTGCGGGCAAAGCCCTGAGCGTCAAAGGGTGTGTAGGAAGCGGCTTCAAACCTTCCTTCAAAAAACACGCTTTGCCGGGTGAGGCACATGCCGTGACTCGCGTTGTTGAACACGATAAATAATATGGGCAAACCGTATTGGACGGCGGTGTGGACTTCGACTCCCATCATGAGAAACGCGCCGTCGCCACAGATCACGGTAGTCTGCCCCTTTTTACAACCAAGTTGTGCGCCGATGGCGGCGGCTATGGCATAGCCCATACCTCCGAAGCCAAGTGCGATATTGGTGGACACACCGGGTGGAATCTTAAGATAGTGCAGGGCCGCTGAAGCACAGTTACCTGCATCGAATATGATATGCGTCGTCGTTCGCAAATAATCCTGCATGATAAAAACGGCTTCACTTGGCCTTAGAGATTTTTCTTTGGTGTGCTGAACTTGGCCGAGTTCGGGCGTATAGCGTGCGATGGTGCGAGGAGTGATAGGTTTTCTGTGCCAAGTCGACGAGATAAGGCGATTTAACAACTCATGGAAAACCTCGCCTGCATCACCGCGTACGACGGCGCATGGATCGATAATATCGAGTATCGGTTCTGGATCCACGTTGACCACCGCCCAACGGCTATTCTTACACGCCATACTTATTTGAGCGCGAATCATGATGTTGAGCCCACAGCCAACTAAAACAATCAGATCCCCCTGATGGTTAATCTGGTCATGGGTTGAAGGATGTCCCGCCACACCCACCATGCCGAAGTAATTATCCATGTCGTTTTGATAAATTCCTGGGTCGGCCATGGTGGACGCAACCGGTATGCCAGAAGTCTTAGCAAACTCGAAAACATAATTTTGCATGGATGAGCGTGAGACTCCCGAGCCAAGTATGAGAACGGGATCTCTGGCATTACAAATGAGTTGCCAAAGTGCGTCCACTTCTTTTGCCGACGGCGCTTGTGTGCGTCTTAGTGCGTGAAGTTCCGCGGGGAAATCTTTCGGGGGCGAAAAAACCTCCCACTCATAGGCGTTGCGCGGGATGAGAAGCACCGTCGGTCCTGGACGATCGCTTAAGGCTAAGGACACGGCTTCTGCCAAGTTTTGCCAAAAGGTCAAGGGATCATCGAGGCGCGCCACAAATTTGCTCATGGTGCTAAACATGGCAAAAGCATTAACCGATCTTGGCTTCCCCGACGAATCTTGGAAGGCGCCTCTTCCTTCAAGCTCCATGGGAGGTTGGCCAACCAGCGCTAATATGGGTACCGAGTCGTTATAGGACTCGGCGATTCCCACGGCCAAATTCATCATGCCGCCACCTGAGGTCGCACAACACACGCCCAATGTGTGATGGCGACGAGCGTGCCCGTCAGCCATGAAGGCTGCACCGATTTCCGATTTTGCTAGGATGGATTTAATGCTTTGATCGGGAAGTCGGTGGATAGCGTCGTGCAGGTGCTCAATATTGGCTCCGCTCACGCCGAAGATATATTTGATTCCCCAGCCAGATAGTGTTGTTGCCAGCGCATCCATGAGCTTCATACGCGCCCTATCAGGCTTGTTGGCCCTTATGCCAGGTTAAAACGGCCGCGGCGGCGTAATCACCTGCATGGGAAAATCCGCCGAGCAAGATCTTGCTTTCTTTTTTTAGCATGCCTCGATCATGAGCTCGCTCCAAGGATATAGGAATGGCTGCGCCAAAGGTGTTGCCATGTTCGTCGAAGGTGTGAACCTGGCGACACTCAGAAATTTCCAGCGCTTCACGCCAATTACGCAAAAAAAAGGGATTTGGTTGATTTGTGATCAAGATGTCGGCGTCACTCGGCCGCACATTGGCTTCTTGACAAGCTTCGCGGATCACGCTTGGCACAAGCTTATTGCCACGAAAAATTATTTTAATAATTTTCCGCTCGTCAAAATTAAGGTGGAGCGAAAGCTTTCGAGGAGCGTGCCAATGCGCTCCTTCATCGCTTATCAACTTCATATCATCGGCATATTCGCCATAGGCGTAAGTGACAATGGATTCCACCGGCGAGATATCGCTTAGAGCAAATAGTCCTACGCCGCAGCCATCGCCAGGGATCGCGGATTGGGGGCGCTTTATGTTATCATGATGGCCAAAAATCGGGCCCGCCGTGTTCTGGACATTGCAGATGAGGGCAGTTTTTGTTCGCGTCGTTTCGAGCAAAGGCTTGGCTATGCGCATCATGTAAATAAAAGAGATACATCCAGCGTTGTGTACATCTAGAATGAGTTCGGGTTTGGCGCCCAGCAATTTGGCTACCGAGGCCCCCACGCCCATGAAGGGCATGTCGAGCAAGGTAACGTTACATAAAATGATACCGACGTCAGTTAATTTGCTGATATTCAGGCGCTCGCATAGTTTATTGGTGGCCTTAAAAATCATCTCGGCCGCGGATTCATCGGGATGGGCGTGACGCCTCTCTCTGCTTCCTCGAAACATCACGTTGTCACTCTCACCAAAGAAGTCATTGGTAACGACTCGTTCAGGGAGGTAGGATGCCGTGCCTAATAGACTGAGATTGGTCATGGTTGCCTTATTAGGAGCCTGCGCGATGTTCTAAGATAGCTTTTAGGTTCTGCATTTCCACGTGGTGGCCCGCATAAAAGAAGGGCCATAAATCTCCAACCCAAACCTTACGGCTTTTCGGAGCTTCTTCTGGGAAGGGGTTATGGTCATAATATGGATGATGGCAATTAGTCCAGAGCACCACAGAACCCGGTTTGTCCAAGACGAGTTCAGCAGGAACAATGCGCATTAGGTAGATCATCCATAATTTTTGCATTTGATCCCAGGCGCAGTGATAGTCGACGGTTTTCGCGCTAGCATTCACCACCGTTTTTACGTAAATTTTGGTATCCCCACCTATCCTATCGGTCGACACCAAAACCTCAGGGTCCTCGGTATTGGCAAAATCTCTTAAGCTATAAGTCCATTCCGCGAGGCTGCGGCCGTCGGCAAGATATTCAAAAACCACGCCAGGCGGGCAGTTAATATACTCTTCCAATGTGCAATACGGGCCATAGACGTCGTCGTGCGCGTACACCGCGTGGGTGAGCTCCATGCAGAGGCTGTTCATGGCCCCCAAGGCGAAATTCTCGATGCGACGAACGTTACTGATCTGATTAATGTCGTCGTGCGCGAAAGTCATTGCGAGGCTCCAAAAATACCTAGGTCTTAGTCAGTAAACAAAAGCGGCCGGCGTTTTAATCCGAGATCCCGTCGCTGGCACAACTAATTTTTCTCCGGGCCGATGGGTAATATACCTATTTAGAAGGCCGCGAATGGCTCAAGTAGGTTTTAATGGGCGTCGTTGTATAAATCATCGCCATGAGGATGTAGAGCTTTATGCAACAACGTCATCCTAATGCATGGAGTTTGGTTATGAAATTTTATCGACTAGCTTGTTTTCTCGGCGCTCTATTGTTTACTGTTAATGGCTTTGCCGCTGATAGTTTGCCTCCTAGCGAGGCTACGAGGAATGAGAGTAACCTAGCAACTAATCCTCTACCAACCAGTATTATCTTGCTACCTGAGCCGCAAAAAACTACCTGGGACTACCTAAGAGAGAGTTTTTTAGACGCCCTAGATTTGGCCGGTTTTCCCGAGACCTGGGAAACCATATCTTTGGATTAGCCCACTCTTGAGATCCACACCTTCGTGCGCGCCGATATTTGACCTATTATATAATAATTAGGCTAGAGATATTTTTAGCCTATAATCAATAGGATAAATATATGAAAAAATATCTAATAATTCTGGGGTTGTCCATGTTTGTGGCCAGCTTCGCCGGGGCGCACCATGCTGCCGTTAATATTAACGCTGATAAAGTGTTCGTTAAGGTTGGCGACCATCATGCCAAACATAAGTTGATGAAATGTATGCTTTTATTGAAAAAGCACAAAACCTGTGACGAAGCCACTGACGCGGTTTTGGAAAAAATCGATGAAAAATGTGACAAGTACAGCATCGATGAAAAGAAATGCCATCATATGAAGAAGATGGCGGCTATCAAAATTCATCATTGCTTCATGGCTAAAGAATTCTTCAAAGAATTCATGGGCAAAGGTGACCAAGAAGCAGCCGCTAAAACGGAAGCCAAATAGTCGCGTTTGATCATGTAAAATAAGGAAGGGCCATAAGGCCCTTCTTTTTTTATGGAAGATCGGCTTTTTGCATATATTGATGATGGTTATTAGTATCAAATATTAGGCCTAATCTTGGGATTTAATATGAAAAAGATAATAGTTTATAATCTATTCTTGTTTGCCTCATTTATTTTATTGCCAACCGCCGTTCACGCGCAAGACACTAACTATAAGATAAGGGTGTTTTGTTATTATATGCCAAGCGGAAAAGATGCTAAGCGGGTCAGTTCAATCACCGAGCTCCCGTCAAAAAAACTCATGGCTCAAGGGACGGAATCGGTAAAGAAAGATGCCACCTTTTATACCAAGGAGCAGGAATATACGATTGCGTATGACGAGTATAAAGGCCTTTGGAATGATTGCAGCAAGCAGGTGGGCGATCTCGGGACGCTGTTCGGTATGATGGCTAGTGACGCCGGTAAATATGAAACTTTTGCTGGGCGCTATCGGCTTGGTGTCATCGTCAACGACGATTTTCTCGACACCTCTCTCAGGTTCAGTGACTCACAAAAGAATTTAGATGAAATTCTTGCGGCGCTTAACATGTCCCACCAAGACGAGAAAAATCTTAAAGAAGGTATTGCCAGCAGCGCGGCAGAACTGAAGCTTCTGGCGGAAAAGGTAAAAAAGGTAGTAGAGAACGATGATTTTAAGAAATTTGTCGCTAGCGCTGAAAATGCTGATAGAGATTTTTATGTTTATACCGCGATCACGGTAGCAGGCGTTTTAGTCGCCTGGTGGTTCTTTCCAATCCTCTACGCCAAAGCCGTCGAGCTGATATTCCCATTTGTTTATCAGGCCCTTTGGGGTGCCATTCCTGCCGCTTGGTCCCCAAGCTATGTGTTCTTATACTTGCCAGCTCAAACCCATGCCGCGGCATGGGCCTATAATAACCATGCCCTGATTACCGCAATTGGCTCAACCTTAGGAAAACTTGTAGGTATGGGTGTCCAATATCTAAGCACACGAGGTGTCAAAAAAGAGGACATCGTCAAGGACATCAAAGAATTAAGTGCGGCTGTAGCTAAAGCTAAATAACCAGGTTCTGCATCGTCATCCTCGGGCGGAGACCCGAGGATCCACGCAAGGGGCGACTAGCTGGAGATCCTCGGATCAAATCGGCATTGTCGCATAAATCACTCCCATCGTCATGGCGAGGAGCCGTAGGCGACGCGGCCATCCAGTAATTTGCGGCTAAGCTACTACTGGATGGCCACGCTCCGCTCGCCATGACGATACTAAAGGATTGACCTCGTTACGGCTGTCGAAAGATTTGTTGTTTGTAGAACATGAGTTCTTCGATGGATTCTTTGATATCTTCCAGGGCGGTGTGGGCGCTGGGTTTTTTTGGCGCCATGCCTTTTTGGGGAAACCAGGCTTGGGACAGGAGTTTGATCGATGAGACGTCGATTTGTCGATAATGCAGATAGCCTTCAAATGTGGGCATGTAGCGGCGCAAAAATCGCCGATCAACCCAAATCGAATTGCCTGCAAGCACTCCCTGCTTGAAGCCGACATGGCGGGTGAGCAGCGTGAGAAGCTCAGTTTCAGCCTGCTCCAGGGAATGTTCTGACATGCGCACGCGGTCGAGCAAACCATTTTTCGTATGCATGCTCCGCACTACCGGTATCATGGCCGAAAGCGCCGATTCCGGCTGCCAAATCGGCAGGTCAATTTCACCGAGAATGCGTAATTGCGGATCAGTTACCACCATGGCGGCTTGCAGGATCACACAGGTGGTCTCGTTTAGTCCCGTCATTTCTAGGTCAAGCCAAACCCATCGGTCATAGACCATCTCTTCGCTTCTTAATGCATCTACCATTGCGCTGCCTTTTCTTCCGTGCTCAAATGCAAGATTTGCTCCTAGCCGCTCGTAAAGATTATTTAAAGGGACAGTATGAGAACTTTTTTAGTATGCGAAGTCCATCTCGGATTTTTGCTGCTGTGCGTGCTGCTAGGATGCGCTGTGGCTTATGGTCAGGAGGTGCCAGCCGTAAGAGCTCGCTCCTTTGGCGGGGCCTATCGCGCTGTGACTTCTGCCAATGACGCCATCTACTTTAATCCCGCTGGCCTAATCAAATACAAGCATGTGGCCATAGAAAGCGATTATCTAGTTAATTTCAACGATGAAACCCATCAACTGGCGGCGTCGGTGGTTGACTCGGCAACCACGTCCTGGGGTTTAGGGCTTGCCTATAACCGGACCTTTGGCCCTCACGAAGAGAATCATCCATCCCATCTAATCGATCTTGCTCTAGCCATGCCCTTAGCTAAAGATTTTTTCTTTTTGGGAAGCTCGCTTTATTACACCTATGTCCCAAACGCCAAGGAGTATCGCCATTTTTTTAACTTCGACATAGGACTAATGGCATGCGTGCCCATGGGCTTAAGCTTTGGCGTCGTCGTAGACCACATCATCAACCCTAAGGGAGAAGAAAAGGGCATCGGTTTAGCGTTGGCAACGGCCTTAAACTTAAATCAGCTCATCGCCCTTCCCCTAACCTTGTCATTTGATTGGGTGATGGACGACCTCAGAAAAGACCAGCTCGATCACATATTGGCCGGTGGCGCCGAGTTCATTTTATTTGAGGTGCTACCCTTTCGGCTTGGGTATACGTCGAAGTTGAAACAGAAGGACAGCATGATAAGCTTTGGCACTGGTTTGCTTTTCGGAGGATTTGCGCTTGACGGACTCTACCAACAGCATTTAACCATCAGCAAACTTCGTAATTTCGGCTTGGCCTTGCGTTTTAGTTTTTAGAGCGAACAAAAAACCCGTTAAGGCCGTGCCATGCGCTAGATAAAAGGGCTCCAAGGTTATTATGCCGGTTTTCTGCAATACCGTCGCCGAGCCATACATGATGAGGGCGAAAATAGAAGGAATTAAGAAATGATAATCGCTCATGCGGCGCTTCAGTAAAACGGAGGCCATGGCCGGCACCATCATAGAAGTGCTAAATGCACCTTCCATGAACAGCCACAGCGGCTCAAAATTGGATTCGAAAATCGCACCCACCAGCACCACCGTAAAAGCGCTCACCACGATGGCCACTGGGTGCTCATATCCTCGAAAAAACTTCATTTTTCCCACTAAGTCGTAGGAAAAGCTTGTGCCCGAAACAAACATGAAGGAATCAAGGGTAGATAAAATTGTGGCCAAGACGCCCGTCAAGAACAGACCGCGAAGGCCATGGGGTAAAAGATTCATGCCGAGCACGAGATAGGCGGTAGATGAATCAGCATTGGGTAAGACGGCGCGAGCATACATGCCGCCGAGGGTGGTGCACACATCGAAGAGCAACCAGAAGATCATAGCAATAAAAATGCCCTTTACCGCAACGCCGTCGGATTTGGCGGCGAGGCATCGCTGATAAAAGACCGGGTGAATAAACGTGCTGGTGCAGGCAATGAATAACCAGACGAGGGCGGTAGAAACTTGATGTTCGCCTTGCCAAGAAAAATAGCGGGCCGGAAGAGTCGATGTGAGGAAGGACACACCACCTATTTGGGTGAAACAGGCAAAGATCACCATGATGACGGCGGCAAACATCAGAATAAATTGCAGGCAGTCGGTGATGACCACGCTACGAAAACCACCTAATGAGGTGTAAATGGCCACCACCGCGACTCCGAGCACCATGGCCCAAAAAAAATCGAGACCTAAAGACAGCTTTAACAGCAGGCCAACGCTGATGGCATAAGTTACGGGCAGGGCGTGGAAAAACAGGATGACCGCCGCAAACTTCCGAGCGCCGTCGCCAAATTTTTGCCCAATGAGTTCGGGTAAACTCAACACG
Source organism: Myxococcota bacterium (assembly GCA_035622215.1). GTDB lineage: Bacteria > Myxococcota > UBA727 > UBA727 > JABDBI01. The sequence goes on from DASPVU010000227.1 coordinate 10,145, forward strand.
CGATGCCGACGAATTTTTCTTGCGAGCAGCACGGCAAACGCGAAGTAGGCAACATACCAAAATAGGCCTTGGGTGAAGAAGCTATAAACTCCCTGTAAATAGGCGATTTGCGTGACGCCGAATATGCCGCCATACCAT
>DASPVU010000228.1:0-7797 GCA_035622215.1 Myxococcota bacterium
CGTCAAGAAAATAGTCTCTCATCTCATTCTCCGCCAAATATGTCCACGGCGCTAAAGAGGCAAACTGGAGAAGCATGTCCTACCCGAATGCATTGATTTGGTTCGCCCTTGCCGCAATATGGTGTACCCATCACCAAAAACGTCTCAAGGTTTCCAACCATTTTCAGGTTGCGCCAAAAACTGGCTGATATGCCGCGATAATTAGGATTTCTTACTATCTTGGTGAGACGCCCATTTTCGATGAGCTGGCCCCATTCGCAGCCAAACTGAAATTTGTTGCGGCTGTCATCAATGGACCATGAAGCGTTAGAACGCACATAGAGGCCCTTCTCGATTGATGAGAGCATCTCAGAAAAGCTTGAAGTTCCAGGCTCAAGGTTCAGGTTGGCCATTCTATCAATGGGAGGGCGATTCCACGACGATGATCGCGCATTGGCTACGCCGGGCATGTTGGCGCGCGCCTGCGCCACGGCACCGCCAAGCGGCCTCACAAGCAGGCCATCTTTGATCAAAAATTCCCGGGTGGCTTTGCTTCCCTCATCGTCAAACCCATAGGAGGCAAATTCCTCGTTGATCGTGGGGTCGAAGGTAATATTGAGCAAGGGCGAGCCATATTGATAGCTGCCAAACATATCAAGAGTTACGAAGCTCGTGCCAGCGTAATTTCTTTCGTCGCCAAGAATGCGGTCAAGCTCCAGCGGATGACCGATGGACTCATGGATCTGCAGCATCATTTGATCAGGGTCGATTAACAGGTCAAAGGTGCCGGCGGGGCAGTTATCGGCACAGGCTAAGTCCACCGCGTCTTTGGCGATGGATTTGGCCTTCTCTACCAAGTTCAGATCTTGCACCGCAAGAAAACCACCTTGCCGGCAGAAGGCGCGCATGCCACCCAAGGTGCGGGTTTGAGTGACACTGTCATGGTTGGCCGTTGCGGAAAGTGACGGAATTATGCGGTTGATTTCTTGGTGAATATTGGCGCCTTCGCTATTAACGTAATCTGAGATCGAAACGATGGACCAAAGGCTTGCCCCCGTATCGACGATCAGTGGATGCGAACAAAGCTGCTGATCGGCGAGTCGTAAAATCGCGAGTTTCTCCTCGAGAGAGATCTGATTGAGCGGTTGATCTTTGGGGCTAAAATAACTGCCTTGATGAGCCGAAAAGGGTTTTTTTACCGATTTTAAGATGGACCGCTCAGCAAATTTCTCGGCCCAAGAAAGGGCAGACAACGCCGCGGCTCTGAGCCCACTCGCGCTCAAATCTTGGGTTGCGCCATAGCCAAGCCCACCATTTTTCATCACAGTGATGAGAGCGCCTGAATCCGAAGCATGATGAATCGGTTCTTGCACGCCTTTACGAAATGACAGTTCTTCCTGTTCTTCGGTCAGGAAAAAAGCGGCCCAAAAATCAGCACTCTTTAAGCTATCTTTGATAACTGAGATATTCTTAAGCATGGGCATCCTCATGATGGTCTTGCCTAAGGTGGCCAAAATTAGTTGTCCACACAAGGGCCTTTAGCGCTTATCTATTGCCAACTCTGCACGATCTCCCGATAATTTGGTCTTTGGCTTTGGCCCATTTCATTACGTGATGTAAGCTGTACAAAGCGATTAAGGAGATTTTATGAACGAAAGTAAAAAACTGATCACGGTTGTGTGCATAACTCTGGTGGCTTCTTTGGCTATCGGCATTGCCATCGGTACCTCTTTGAAAAATAAAGGCATGCCATTTTCGGGAAATAGCGACGACAACAACAATGCCGTACCTGTTCCAATTAAAGACGTGAACTGGAATGATAAGTCGCAAGAAGAGCTTGGCTCAAGCCTAAGCGAGGTAATGCTGCCGGAAGATGAGTTTACTAATCTACAGAAAGCCATCTTCCAAACCGCCATGGGTCTATTTACGGCTCAAGCCCAGAGTGCAGGTATCAATGTCAGCGATGAATCTCAGCAGGAGCTAAAAAAGACCATCGAAGACCGATACTCACGCAAGTATTTTTCCGACTTAAATGCGGATTCGATGAAAGACTTGTCCAAGCCCGAACTCATCACGATTCTGTCGTTTTATAACACCGAGGCAGGGGTGAAGTTTTTAAAGCTTTCTCCCAAAATGGTTAACGCCACCATGCATACGTTGCAGCAAGACTTGTCGTCATGGGTGCCCACGGCGGTGGATGCCCAGATGGCCAAGCTAAAGGGTGGCACCGGCAGCAAAAACCCGAGCGAGCAGCCCAAGGTTGAGCCGCAAAACTTGGGACAGGACGTTAAAGACGAAAAGGCCGATTCCTAATCTATGAAGCTTTCTACGATTTTTCTCGTTGGCCTTTGGCTATGTGCGCTTCGCACCTTCGGGTGGCAGGACGACGTAGCCGTTTTATTATCCGACGAAGTGCCCAATTTCGCCCGTCATCCGGGCCTTGGTTATCTGAGCGGAGCCTCCGCCGAGGTGAGGCTTGGGCGCTACTTGGTCGGAGAAGAGAATTTTGGCTGGCGGGGCGGCGTAGGAGGCGATGTCTCGCTGCTTAGTTTTGGTGAAAAACTAGTTTGGCATATGGGCCTTAACATGGAGACCCTCGCGGATGACCAAAACGATATTAATTTTCGCCTGGTGCAGGTTTACTATCAGGCGCTCACTGGCGTTAAGTGGCGTCTAGACGACGGAGTCCTTTACTTTGGTTACCGACATCGCTGCAGTCATGGGACCGACAACGCCGAGGTAGGCCGCATAACCATTCGCTCAGGTTTAACCACTAGCTATCAGTGGACCCTAAATAGGGGTCGCTTTCGCCTTGATCTTAAGCCCGGTATCAACGTTTATCTGCTTGGCCAGAATCATGATAAGGCGGCTCAGCCAAAGGGTGGTGCCTTTGTTTCGGCCCAGGCGCTTTGGCCCATTAGAGGCCCGGTATTTGCGGTTATGGGTGCGGGACTCAACCTGGAGCTTGTGGGCAGCAGTCAAAGAGCCGTCTATGCCATTTCTGACGGCTGGAATTCGCTTCGCCTTGAGCCACTCTTCGCTAGCCGTGTCGCCATCAGACTTGATAACCAAAAGCTTAAATGTGATTTTGCCTTACATTTCGCACAAAATCTCGACAGCGGTATCAAGCCCCTTGCTCGCAGAACCAGCAATCTATCGTTTGATGTGGATTTTATGTGGTGATTTGGGTGAAGACCGGCCGCTACACGGCGCGGTGAATACCTTGTTTAAGGATCTCAAAGGCTTGCTCGATGGTTTTTTGCCGATGTTCCAGTCTGGAGATGTTGGCAAAGATGAAGGATTGGGCGAGCAGGGTATTTGGGCCGGCAAGGCCGATCCAAACCAGGCCGACGGGCTTTTCTTTAGTTCCTCCTCCGGGGCCTGCGATTCCGGTAGTGGAAAGCGACCAGGTGGATGAAAATAGCTCGCGGCAATTTTTCGCCATCAGCAGCGCGACTTCCTCACTCACCGCACCCTTGGTGGCAAGGATTTCCGTCGGAACTTTAAGCAGTTTTTCCTTGGCGGAATTGGCATAGGTCGTAACGCTGCCGAGAAAGACCCGCGAGACACCAGCATTGGCGGTGATTTCATTGGCCAGCCCGCCTCCGGTACAACTTTCCCCGACGGAAAGCGTTTCTTGTCTTGCTATTAACTCTTGAAGAATGTCATTGGCGAAAATTGGCATAAACGGGCCTAAAACAAAGAAATGCTCTGGCAAACAAATATTACCCCTGCTGCGAGAATTCCAGCTGCCACATCATCGAGCATGAGGCCCCATTTATCTTGATATCGACGCTCAATGGCCTTAATGGGCCATGGTTTTACGATATCGAATAGGCGAAAGAGGGCGAAGGCCAGGAGCATCTGAAAAATCGTTGGAGCAATAAGCAAAAATGGGATGCCTTGGCCTACCACTTCATCAATGACCACTTGTTTGGGATCGACTTGGCGATAGTGCACGATGCCGACCCCCGCCGCCCAAACACCGATGAAAAACAGCGCAACCAATAACACAAGTTTGATGTAAAGTGGCCACCCACAATAAAGAGCCGGCGCCCAGATGACTAGCGACACAAGCGATCCCATAGTTCCGGGTGCAAAAGGTGAGCGGCCGACATAAAAAAAATCAGCCAGCCTAAGTGCAATCAAATGGACTAGGCCCTGGCGGGTCATTTATGCGACCGGGTTGTCATTATTGCGGCGCAAAAATGCCGGAATGTCATAGTCTTCGCTCTTTCTCGCATCCTTGGCTTCTCGATCCATTTCCTTCGGCTCATCGATGGGCGCAAGGATGGGCACCTTGGGCATGGGGCTTACCGGCTGAGGCGGCTTAGTGCCAAGGCCAGGATAGGTTGACATGCCGGGAACAATGCTCTCTCGATTACTCATCCCCTTCCTAATAAAGGTCGGAATGTCTCGTGAGCCATTGATGGCGGGCGGCAATGACGTGTGCATCACCCCGCTGTAAGATGGCTCGGCCTTCTTTTGTGATCGATGGGTGTCAAAGCCGGTGGCGATAACGGTGATGGATACTTCATCGTCACGTTCCGCATCCACCACGTAGCCGAAAATAATATTGGCATCTTCGTGCGCGGCATCGGTAATTAGCTCGATGGCCGCGTTAACCTCGTGAAGCGTCAGCGACGGTCCACCTGTCACGTTGACCAGTATGCCCATGGCGCCTTCTACCGAAACATCTTCGAGGAGAGGGCTTGAAATGGCCTTTTGCGCTGCCTTAATGGCGCGTCCTTCTCCTGACGCGGTGCCAATGCCCATGAGCGCCATGCCTTGGTCGCTCATCACGGAGATAGCGTCAGCGAAGTCAACATTAACAATGCCCTGCTGCGTAATGATATCGCTTATACCCTTAACCGCGTTAAAGAGCACTTGATCGGCCATGCGAAAGGCATCGAGCATGGAAGTCTGCTCATCGGCCAACTGCAAAAGCCGATTATTGGGGACGACAATCAAAGTATCTACCGACTGTTTTAACGTCTCAACGCCTTTTTCAGCGAGTTTTCGGCGACGATTACCTTCAAACAAAAACGGTTTGGTTACCACGCCCACGGTTAACGCGCCTAGTCGCCGGGCCACATCAGCGATGATAGGGGCAGCCCCGGTGCCAGTTCCGCCACCCATGCCTGCCGCAATAAAGACCATGTCAGCGCCGAGCAGTAGTTCTTCGATGCGATCGATGCTTTCCTTGGCGGCGCTTGCGCCCACTTCTGGCTTGGCGCCTGCCCCGAGACCCTTGGTGCAGCCCTGACCAAGCTGCAATTTTATCTCAGCCGCGTTCGCGTCAAGTGCCTGGCAATCAGTGTTGGCCACGACAAACTCGACGCTGGCGATACCGCGTTCAATCATGTTGTTAATCGCGTTGCCACCGCCTCCGCCAACGCCGATGACTTTTATTCGTGGGCCTCTTTCTTGAATTTCATCAAATTCTATCATTTGTTAAAGCCTCCCCATTCCTCTAATATGTGTTATAAAAAAAAGTTTTTCAACAAAACTAAATTATGTCATGCAACCAAGCGCTCATTCTGCGACGAACTTTCATGTAGATATTCTCATTTTCGGGCCCAAAATGACTATGTTCGCAGTATTTGGCACCATACAAAACCAATCCTACGGCTGTAGCATAAATAGGACTTTTGACAACGTCCATAAGTCCACCTACCCCTCGAGGAATCCCGAGTCTGGCCGGAACACCAAAAACGTCTTCCGCAATCTCCATAATTCCAGGTAACAGTGATGAGCCTCCGGTAATCACAATGCCCGAGGTCAAAAAATCCGTTAGGCGCACGCGCACAATTTCCTGAGCTATCATTTCAAAAGTTTCACGCACACGCGGTTCTAAAATTTCCGCGAGGATTTGCCGCTTGAGCAGACGTTCAGGGCGGCTGCCAATGCTTGGAATTTCTATCGCTTCATCCAAATAGTCGGCTTTGATACTGGCAGTGCCGTAGCGCTTTTTAATCATTTCGGCACTTTCCTGGGGAGTTCTCAAGCCGATGGAAATATCGTTGGTGAAGTGTTGACCGCCAATGGGAATAACCGACGTATGTTGGATGCTGCCGTTAAAAAACACAGCAATATCGGTGGTGCCGCCGCCGATATCCACTAAAAGCACGCCCAATTCCTTTTCATCGTCGCTAAGGACAGAAATAGAAGACGCCAATTGTTCAAGCACGATATCATCAACCGCAATATCGCATCGCTGGGCGCATTTCACAATGTTTTGCGCGGAAGTTACAGCGCCCGTTACAATATGGACCTTGCATTCCAGTCGCACTCCTGACATGCCTAACGGTTCTTTAATACCGTCCTGATCGTCGATGATATATTCTTGCGGCAGCACATGAATGACTTCGCGATCAATGGGAATCGCTACGGCGCGGGCGGCATCGATAACGCGGTCAATGTCATTTTGTTTCACTTCTCCTTCTTTGACCGCGACTATGCCGTGACTGTTAATTCCTCGAATATGTGCGCCAGCGATGCCGGCATAAACCGAAGTTATCGTGATATTGGACATCCCTTGAGCTTCTAAGATGGCTTTACGAATGGATTGCACGGTGCTTTCTATATTGACTACAACGCCTTTTCTAAGGCCATAGGAGGGGCTAGTGCCAATGCCGCGAATATCCACTGACCCATCGTCTTTCACCTCTCCGACCAAGGCGCAAATTTTGGTGGTGCCAATATCTAAGCCAACCACGATAGAGTCTTTTTTTGCACGCACCATCTAACGACGCCCTATTTTTTGGAACTTTTGCATTGAAAACTCATAGAATGGCAACGCTGCTAATTTATCTAAAAAAATGAAAAATCCAACTAGTAAATTTAGTGGAGCACCTTCTCGCTTTGTGAATAAATTAAGAACAATGTGCGGTAATAGTTGTCGGTAATGGCGAAAACTGTATCGGGTCAAAAGCGAATTTTCCCACGAAGCGGACTTCGGGTACGAGGGTAATGCCAAATTTGTCGAACACCGCTTTTTTTGCCATGGTGGCAATCTGAAGAATGTCATCGGCAAAAGCGCCCCCATTATTTACGATAAAGTTTGCATGCAACGGCGATATTTGAGCACGTTTATATTTTAGACCCTTTAGGTTGCAGTTTTCAATTAGTTGGGCAGCATAGCTTGGATAAGGATTTTTAAAAAAAGATCCCAACGAGTTTGTCGTCGGCTGTGTCCTTTTTCTCTTCCGTCGGTATTCTTCCACTTTCACAATTAGTTCCGACGGATCGCGAAGGTCTTTTTTATATCGCAATAGAACCCGCCAAATAATAATATTGGCTGGAAAGTTGGTGTGGCGATAACCAAATTCTATCTCATGATTATCTAAAACTATCACCTCGCCATTTATCACACCATAAACTGTCTCTATGGCGTCTTTGATTTCTCCAAGTGGTGTTCCGGCATTCATAGAGACGGCGCCACCCATAAGGCCCGGTATGCCCGACCAGCCCACCGCAGCTTCCCATCCCCGCGCTATGGCCATTTTGGTGACCTTAGCCAAAGATGTTTTTGCACCAGCAATAATAGATTGCCCATCTCCCAAAACCGTATCGAAGGAACCAGCCAGTTTGAGTACCACACCATCAAAGCCCGCATCGCCAAATAGAGTATTGGATCCGCCGCCCAGTACATGAAGATCTACGTTGTGTTCGAGACAGGCAAGCTGAATTTCTTGAAGCTCCTTGACCTCTTTGGGCATGACAAAATAACGGGCGGGACCTCCCACCCTGAGCGTAGAGTATGGGGCCAACAAGACATTTTCTTCGGCACCGCATTTTTGCATGAGCCATGCGAAG
>DASPVU010000229.1:0-6645 GCA_035622215.1 Myxococcota bacterium
TTATAAACGGATGTGTGGCTTTAATGTACTACACGTCATGGGTTGGGATGCCTTCGGCCTACCAGCTGAGCGCGCTGCCATGCGAGAGGGAATCCACCCCGCCATCATTACCAAGCGTAATATTGATAATTTTCGCGAGCAGATTAAGCGCTTAGGAATTTTTTACGATTGGACTAGAGAAATTAGCACGTGTGATGAGACCTTCTACCGCTGGACGCAGTGGATTTTTCTCAAGCTTTACGACAGGGGCTTGGCGTATTTGGCCGATGTACACGTGAATTGGTGCCCCGCACTGAAGACCGTCCTGGCCAACGAGGAAGTGAAAGACGGCAAATATGTAGAGACAGGAGATGCCGTCGAAAAACGGCTGATGCGGCAGTGGATGTTGAAAATCACGGCTTATGCGGAAAGGCTACTGGTTGATCTCGACGAGGTCGATTGGCCTGAAAGCGTTAAAGAGATGCAAAAGAATTGGATAGGTAAATCAGAAGGCGCCGTAATAAAGTTTGCCGTTTCCGAGCACAGCAATGTAATTACGTATACCACGCGTCCTGACACGATTTTTGGCGTGACATTTTTGGTTATTGCTCCTGAACATAGGCTCGCCAAAACTCTAGTGACGGAGGCTGAGCGAGCTTCGTGTCTTAAGTATATCGAGCACAGTCAGAAACAAACCGATGCTTTGCGACAGGATTTACAGAGAGAAAAGACCGGCGTTTTTACGGGAGCTTACGCACATCATCCGTTTTCCGATAGGTTGATTCCCATTTTTATCGCCGACTATGTATTAGCAAGTTACGGAACTGGTGCGGTAATGGGCGTTCCATGCAATGACCAACGCGATCGTGAATTTGCAGAGAAATTTGGCTTGCCCATTGTCGAAGTCATCGAGAAACGGGCCGATGGCCAGGAAATTCACATTAACTCCGATTTCCTTAATGGCCTCGCTTCGCCGGATGCTGTCAGCCACGCGGTTGCCGCTTTAGAGAGCTCTGGCAAAGGTGAGAAGCGTACTCAGTATAAATTGAGAGACTGGCTCTTTTCTCGCCAACGCTATTGGGGCGAGCCATTTCCTATAGTCTTTGATCAGCACGGTAAACCTCACGCGGTCAGCGAGCAGGATTTACCGGTTTTATTGCCGCAAATTGACGAGTATAAACCCACCGAGGACGGACAGCCTCCTTTGGCAAGAGCAAATGCCAATTGGCGAGAGGTCAAATTAGCGGATGGCTCCTTAGGATTACGGGAAGTTAATACCATGCCTCAATGGGCGGGATCGTGCTGGTACTATCTACGTTATTTAGATCCAGACAATCAGAATGCGCCGTTTGATTCCAAACTTGAGAGCTATTGGATGCCGGTGGATCTTTATATTGGTGGGGTCGAACATGCGGTTCTACATCTGCTTTATGCACGATTTTGGCACAAGGTGCTGTTTGACTGCGGCTTGGTTCATACTAAAGAACCGTTCCAAAAACTATTCAATCAAGGGATGATCCTGGCCGCAAGTTTTAAAGATGCCGCCGGAAAATACCATGGGCCTGATGAGGTCTATGAGACGGATGGCAAGCATTTTTTGAAGAAAAATGGTGCGTTACTGACCAGCCAAATTGAGAAAATGTCTAAATCAAAGTCCAATGTAGTGAATCCTGACGAAGTGATCGATCAATATGGCGCTGATGCCATGCGGCTATACGAACTATTCATGGGTCCTCTTGAACAGGTCAAACCGTGGCAAATGGCCGGCGTTGAAGGTGTATACCGTTTTCTTCACAGGGTTTGGCGCCTCGTTGTGGATGAAGAGACTGATTTGTTGTCATCAAAAGTACAGCAATCTCACGAAGAGAGTAATCACGATATTGAACGTGAGCTCCATAAGACCATTGAAAAGGTTACGGCAGATATAGAAAATTTGCGCTTCAACACCGCGATCGCTCAGATGATGACCTTTTCTAACCTTGCAACGGGTGCAAGCACCGTAAGCAGCAGCACGCTGAAAACCTTTTTACGGCTGTTGTCTCCCTTTGCGCCCCACATAGCAGACGAGCTTTATCAGCGACTGGGGGGCGATGGATTTTTATTGCAATGTGAATGGCCACCCTACAATCCTGGTCTCGCCCACAGCGAAATGATTGATTTGGTAGTTCAGGTTAACGGTAAACGACGAAGCAATTTATCGGTAGCTAAAGGTCTGAGCAAAAGCGAAGTTGAAAGGCTCGCATTGTGTGATCCCGAGGTGAAACGTTTCGTGGATGGTCAAGAGATTTTACGAATTGTTGTTGTTCCCGATCGTTTAGTTAATGTGGTGCTCAAAAAAGATGAATAACGAGATTGATACTTTTGTCACCACTGTAGCCTTCGTCGGTCTACCAAACGTCGGAAAAAGTACTTTGTTAAACGCTCTGGTCGGTACCAAAATAGCGCCGACAACGCGAAAGCCGCAGACCACTAGACGCGTCATTCGTGGCATCAAAACGGTGGGTAATCACCAACAGATCTATTTTGACACTCCCGGAATTGTAAAAAGAGCCACCAATTTGGATCAATTTATGCACGACCAGATTTTTCAAACACTGGCCACAGTCCAGCAGGTGGTGGCCATAGTCGATGCGAAGAATTCGTTGAAGAAGCATATCGGGTTTTTGCATAGGGTTCAGCAGACCTTGGAAAAGGGTAAGCAAAATCTCATTTTGGTGATCAACAAAATAGACACGATTAAAGACAAAGCCCAAATTTTAGAATTGATGTCTCTGTATGCCAATGAACTTGACTTGAGCCAGATTGTTCCAATCAGCGCAACCACAGGAGACGGCTTAGATCGTCTATTTGATGAGATTAGTAGACGGGCGAGTCGGGGGCCGTTTTTATTCGGTCAGGATCTTTTTACTGACGCCAGCGAAAAAGAGATTGTGGCTGAGTTAATCAGGGAAAAAGCTATGCTCGAGCTTAAGGAAGAGCTGCCCTATAAAATCGCTGTCACCATCGAGCATTTCGATGAGTCCCGTCGTGAGGATCAAGAAAAGCCGCTGATTTCCATCGATGCCGTATTGCATGTTGAACGCAAAAGTCAAAAGGCCATCGTCATTGGCAAGGGCGGAACGACGATTCGCACGATCGGCATTAGAGCAAGGCAGGACCTAGAGCATCTATTGCTATGCCAGGTGATGCTGAAATTATTCGTTAGGGTTGAGCCAAACTGGACTAGCTCCGCTAAGGCCATGAAAAAGCTTGGCTTTGGGCCTTAAGCTCTGTTGACCTTTAGTTTTTGGCTCCATTTTGGTCCAATTTTTCTCCATTTGGCTTCGATTTTTTGGAAATACAGCGTATGTCATAAAGATCCGAATCAATAAGCGCAGGAGCTTTGGGCAAGATTTGGTGAGCGATGAGCGATAATATCTGGCATATTAGCGCTGGTAGCGAACCAAATATTGGCCAAAGAAACAAGCTTAATGGTTCGGATCTTTATGACATACGCTGTATGCACGATATTCCCAGCAAAATCGAAGCCAAATGGGGAAAAAATTATCCTCAAAATGGCATCCAAAAACTAAAGGTCAACAGAACCTAAGTCCGACACACTTGACATGCCTGATTCTCTCTTTACCATGGGTAGTAACAGAGGCAGTAAATGCGATTATTCGTTTCTCTCAAAATTAAGGTTAAGGGCTCCCGCTAGGAGCAACACTATTTTCACGCCTCAATTCAGCAAGCAACTCAAATCAGAAAAACGACGAAAAATTTCTTCGTAGAAAGAGGTAACGAATGTCGCAAAAAATCGGATTCTGGGCAGTTTTTGCCCTGGTGGCGGGCAGCCAAATAGGCTCTGGCGTGTTCATGCAGCCCGCAAGCCTAGCGCCCTTTGGCCTATATAGTCTTTTAGGCTGGCTGATTTCCGGAACAGGTGCCATTGCACTTGCACTTGTATTCTCATGGTTGTGTTCACGGCTCCCCAAAACTGGCGGGCCTTGCGTTTACGTAGAAGAAGCATTTGGCCCGACTTTTGGTTTTTTCACCGGCTGGACTTATTGGGTAATCTCTTGGGTCAGTACCACCGTGCTCTTTGTCGCCAGTATCGGGTATCTGAGCCCATTGTTTGGCCATCCATCGGCTTTTACGAGGCTGATGATGGAGCTTGGGCTTTTATTTCTGCTCACGTGGATTAATTTGCGCGGCGTAGTTGCAGCCGGCCGTGCAGAATTTGTATTGAGTCTCCTAAAAGTAATACCATTGGTGTTGATGCCAGCCGTTTCTTTATTCTTTTTTGATAGCAGCAATTTCTTCGTCGACAAATCTAAAATGGCTGATAGCAGCTTGTCAGGGATATTGAGTTCGGTCGCGCTCTTGACACTCTGGGGTTTTATCGGATTGGAAACTGCAACCACGGCGGCGGGTTCGGTGGAAAATGCGAAGAAAACCATCCCGCGGGCTATATTCCTTGGCACTACCTGCGTAGCTATCCTGTATTTCTTTAATAGCTTAGCCATCATGGGGCTGATGCCTGGCGCCGAGCTAATGAGCTCCAAAGCACCTTATGCCGACGCAGCCCAACACATTTTTGGCGGAAGCTGGCATCTTGCCGTGTCGGCCATCGCGGCCATCGTTTGCATTGGTACCGCGAATGCATGGACCCTATCAGCCGGCCAGGCTTCCTTGGGGCTCGCAGAAGACGGCCTCTTGCCACGCCTGTTCGCCAAAAGAAATGCGCGTGGCGCACCAGTGGTCGGCTTGATTGCCAGTTGCATTGGCGTTGTACCCATCCTAGTTTTGACCGCCAATGAAAATTTGGTCGCACAAATTAATATGATAATTGATTTTTCTGTCACGGCATTTTTATTTGTCTATTTGGCGTGCGTCTTCGCATTTTTTAGAATCATGTTTAAGAAGGGCGAACTGGCTATCGGTTACATGCTCGCTGGCCTAGTTGGCGGAGGGTTTTGCCTTTGGGTATTATTTGAAACTCCTTGGCACATTCTGGCTATCGCGAGTTTGTTCGGCCTGAGCGGTCTTCCGGTATTTTGCTACAACGCCAAATTTAGGCCGCAAAATATCATCGCCCGATGACAAAGAGTTGGGATTAGCCCGGAGTTCTCACATGTTTCCGCATGATGGCAAAACCATCGGCTATCGGTGATCCCAACCTCAAAACTACGACGTGATCGATTAAAGGAAATCCATTATAGCGCCAGCATAAATGTTGCTAGCCGTTAGGTCCGCGCTGTCGAACCCGCCATAAAGAATTTACATAATAATTTTTGTCGTCGAAAAAGTTATTTACCATAGTAAAACCTGTTTCGTTGCACAGTGACTCAATTTCTGAAAGCAAGTATTTGTGGGAATATTCGAGATGAATGGGTTCGAATTGGTGAAAGGTTATGGCTTGCTCAAAATCTCTTACGACAACTTTTTGCTCACAGAGGGAAATGAGGAAACTTTCCATGGCACCAGAATGCGGATTGTAAAAACCATGATGCTCAAAATTATCGATAATAAAATTGGCGCCAAGCTCGCGATTGATATGTTCTAAAATATTTAAATTGAATTCTCTTGTTATCCCTTCGGCATCGTTATAGGCTCTGTGTAATACACCTATGTCTTTTTTCTGATCAAAACCCATTAGAATATAATCGCCGGCATTAAGATTGCTTTTAACTCTACGTAAAAACTCTCTGGATTTTTTGGGCTCAAAATTGCCAATGCTTGAGCCTAGAAATAACACCATTTTTAAATGATTAGATTTGTCTTTTATGGATGAAAGTCCATCTATGTAATCAGCTATTAGCCCATGTGTTTCCAATAGATTGTGCGAGCATAAATTATCCTGTAATAAATCTAATGCGCGCCCCGAAATATCAATGGGATAATAATTTACTTTAAACTCGCGATCCAACAGCGAGTGGATAACCAAACGACTCTTATGCCCGTCTCCCACGCCAAATTCTATTAAGTCCACAATCTTCGCTGTGCCATGGTCCAGTAATTGTGGGATTTCATCGCTTATTTTCTTTAAAATTTCATATTCACAATTTGTTAAGTAATAATCCTCTGTCTTAGTTAGTTTTTGAAACAAATTACTGCCTTTATCATCGTAAAAATATTGAGAGTAAATGAACTTGGGTTTTGATGTTAAACCATGAATGACATCAAGAGCCATCCTAGTTTTTAATTTATCGGTATTTCGAATTAGATTAGTAATTTTCACATAGATCCTTGGCTAGGCGAATACCCGAGAACATCCAACGCTGTGAGGGCAAATAAAAGTTACGATAGCTGTCTCTATAATGACTCTGCGGTGTCACAACGGCGCCGCCTCGAAGAACGTATTGATTACACATGAACTTTTTATTGTATTCAAAAAGCGGACCCTTAAAAGCTTTGAACCCTGGATACGCCGCATAAGAACTGCTGGTCCAGCACCAAACTTGTCTTTTAGCTGATGTGATATCAAATGGATGAAGGCTCAACGCAGTCTTGGCTTCGTCTTCTCTGGTATAGAGAAAAATTTCCATTTCGAATTCGGTAGGAAGGCGCGCCTGCTTATAGGCAGCAAAAGCATCGGCCTCGAAGAAACTTATATGAACGACAGGTGCATTCAGATCGAGCTCTTGCAAACCATTAAGTGTATATTCATACCATCTTTTATCGTGG
>DASPVU010000230.1:0-8163 GCA_035622215.1 Myxococcota bacterium
CAAATCAATATGGATCTCTTAACTTGAAACCCTCAAAAAATTTGCCGAAGATCTCATTCCTATGGTTAAGCCCGCGATATATAACGACAAACTTGCAAAGTTCATGGGCCGAATTATTAAACCCATTGTTATACAATTGCACGAAAAAACTGACGATGAGCTTATCAGCGATTTTAAAACGCTGAACCAATTATCCGGCAAATAAAACGATAGACATTTTATTCGCGCTTGGCGCTTCACACTAGCGTTTGTGGAAGTAATACGTTTAAAATGAAGTCCAAAAGACAAAGGCGCGAGTCATCATGTTCATTGTGGTTGTTCTAAAATCGCTTCCGCTCTTGATAGCCATCTGTGCTATCGGCGCCCTGCTCCACAAAAGGCCAAGCATAAGCGCCATCTTTCTCTTGATGGAATCAGTCTTGCTCACGATAAATTTGGCGATTATCGAAGAGCCAAAATCTAATCTGCTGGTCACATCCGTAGTTATCAGCTTTTTCGCCATGGTGCTTTTAGGCAATAACCTTTACCTGGAGCTTGCTCACAAGACACCTCCGACAAAATTTCCCAAACTTAATATAGTTATCGGAGGTTTTTTCCTGTTGGTTTTTTGGTCTCATCTCGACAAAATATCTTTAAGTACGTTGATCGAGAGTTCCAAAAGTCCGCCGACCTTCACAGAAAACAGCCTCATGGTAGCGATTTTTGGCTTTGCCCTTTTCGTCATTTTGGTAGCAGCATTAACAATATTGGACCTAAAAACCTCAAATAGGGATGCCCGAAATGACTTTTGAACACTGTCTTATCTTCATCACATTTTGCGGACTCTTAGGCATATTTATGCGGCGAAATTTCCTCAATGTTCAGGTGTCCTTGCTGCAAATCGTTATGGGATTAAATGCTTTGCTATCACTATCTTTTGCTACCTCTATTAATGGATATTTTTATGTTTTTATCATTGTTTTTTTGATATTTGTCTTGATAATTTTTTTCCAAGCCATCGCTATCCTTCTGATCAGACGACGATCTACCCTAAATATTAACGAACTCACCGAATTACGAGGATGATTGATGATCAATGTCCTCCTATGGTCACATCTGATTTCCTTCCTGTCGGTAGCCATGCTCTACCCGTTCAGGCTCTATGCCCGTAATTCCGCGATGCTTCGGCTGTGGTCTTTGGTTTTTCTTCTACCTGCCTTGGTTTCATCGTGCTGGACTTTACAGCTCATTTTCTTTGCGCGCGTGAACGTGGTTAAGGTGCTATTTTCCTCGCCCATACCGCTCAGTGGTCTCATCAAATTAGATGCAATTAATTCAGTGCTTTTGACGTGCTCGGTTCTACTAATGATATTGCTGACCGTTCTTCTGCCCGCTAGAAAAATTGCTGATAATTTGTCGATGACATCTACGACCCTTTTTCTCATAACAGCGATGAGCATCGCAGCAGATCAATTTATCAAATTGGTTATTTTTAGTTTGGGTAGTATTTTAATAACATTTATGATCCTTAATGAGGAAGACGATTGGCATGCCATTAAATCCTCGACCAGCGACTTTTTTGTGCAGCGCGCAAGCGATATTATCGCCTTTGTTGTGCTCGTGACCATAGCCTGGTCGTCACATCCCTATATTTTAACTCCTCTCACGGAAGGATCGATTAGTATTGAATCTCGCATGTTCTATTTTTTTGCTCTTACACTAAAAATAGTTTCATCGAGCTACGTGCTCAGCCATATCCCGATTCGTCTTGACGATGTGTATAGCAATCTCGTCCCGCGCAAAATCTACTACGTCGTTGGATCGCTAATTCTTCTATTACAATTTTCCAAGAGTTTTCCTGTCAATGATACAGAAAAATCCATTTTTCTAGTCATGGCAGTTGTTATATTAATAGCTACCGTCGCTTGGATGATCATACACCGAGCTCACACCGGATATTACGAGCACGCTATTAACTCAATAACGTGTTTCGCCTTGATAGCAATTTGTCTAGGGTGTCACATAATGGCGCTTGCCGCGGTTTGTTTTGTATTATTGTTCGGTCCACACGCTTATCTTGGCGGAATACAAAACAGAAGCCTGCCAGAGCAGACATCTCACGCTTCCGAACTCGCATGGCCAATAGTAGTCCGACTGTTTCTTGAATTGCCTCTTCGAGGGCTGTATTTTATGGCCAAGGTCTTTGTGACGTTTTTTAGCGATGTTTATGCCGGCATTTTACTTTACCAATTACCAAGGATCTTTTTAGGAATGCTACAAATACCGCTGAGACTACTTAATAACGGCAATATTCAAAGATCCCTAATCTTTGTTTCAATAATGGTATTTAGCTATTTTGTTTGGTGGGGATACCGATGAACTTAATCGATCACTACATATTTTCTATTGTGGTTTTTTTGCCGCTGGTCGCTGCGTTATTTATCACATTGGTGCCCGCCAAGGACACCAATTCCAAGCTGGCAATTTCTCGATTTTTCGCGGCCCTGATCTTTCTTGCCTTTCTTAGACTCTTTGTCTTGTTTATGAATCTCGAGGTTTCGTCTCGAACCACCTTGTCCCTTGGCATATTTAATTTCAACGTAACATTCACGATATTTCTAACCAAACACAACATTCTTCTTTATGGAGCGGCAGCTCTCGCGCTCTTAGCACATACGCTATCCCATGTATTTGAAGACGTTAAAACAAATATTCATCAAGTGCTGCCCTTTCTTCTCACCTTTTTTCTTTATATTAGCTTTGGTCAAAATGACCTCCGGGTAGCGCTTCCCGTTCTTTCCATAGCCAATTTTTTTGTCTATTTTTTGATCGGTCGCACGGCAAAGTCCAAACGCGGCTCGACGATTTTTCGCATGGGCATTTTCTTGTTTTCCTGCGACGCGCTAATATTGGTGCTCCTGCAAATCCCATTTTCCGACAATTTGTCGCCTGCTTTATCGGCCATCTGCAATATTGCGCTCTTAATTCCGGCGCTCTCTCGTCTTTCCGTGCCCATGTTCGCGCCCTTCGTTAAGAGTCTCTTAAGAAATGTCGACGACGCGGAAGGTCCACTACTGTTAATTTTTTTACAGTTTTCTGGCGTGCTTATTTTAGATATTGTTGCTACCGATCTTATTGAAATATCAAGTTATTTAACATTGCTTATTTCTTTGGTCACAGTTTTGGGAGCCTATTTTGTAATTCTGCAGGCCATCACTGATCGAAGGACAGACTCCTTACCATATTATTTCTTTATATTTTATTCTTCTATAGGAAGTTCCTTCCTGTTTATCAATAATTCGGAAACTAGTTGGTATTTTTGTCTCTCGCTATTTTTGACCAATATTGCATGCTTCTTTCATGCGACGCGATGCGCTGCGCTCGTGAAAAATTATCGGATGCAGAAAATTCATCATGCATCATCCATGGCGCTGTGGTTTTTCACTCTTACTCTCCTGCTCGGATTACCGGGACTCGGCAACGGTGTCACGTTATGGCCAATAGTTTATCGCTTTATTGGTTTTGGTCTGATCGACTCAAGCGATCCTCGCGCGTTTTTTTGGCTCGTCATCGGCATCGCATGGCTTCTCGGCCTCGCCTTATTGTCATTCGCACTTGTTCTCAGCATCAGAAGCCTTGCTCCATTTAGGCCGCCCACGGAATTTCTTGCTACGCTTGGCCAGTTTCCCTCCTTGCGTTTTTTCATGGTCGAAACATTGGTTGTCGTTTTATTATCTTGGATTATTCCTTTGGCCACGTATTTCACCGCAAATCTAGGTGGGTAAATGACTCGAGCAACCGATATCACCGTAAGCATTTTGATGGGAGTATCGCTTTTGGTATTAATGCTCGAAACTATCGGCAACCGCCAAGCCAAAAATGGGTTATTCGAAAGGCCGCACATTCGCTTATTAGTATTTGGCACCCTCATTGCCACCTTTCTTTTCCTATTTCTCGATCTCTATCAAAGCACTACGCTCGCACGACGACCCTTTAATTTCTTAAGCAATATAGCTTCACTGTTTATGCTACTTAATACCGCCATTGCCATGGCCATAGAAACTAATGGAAAGGCAAAGCAACAAACTGCTGAAGTGTATTTTTTATTACTCGCGTCACTAGCGCTATCTATTGCTGCCGTGTGCACTTCCTTCCTGGTACTAAAAATGGCCGCCACTGTGGGTTGGCTTGCGGCAATGACGGCACTAGTTGTTCGGTCTACCGAGGGGGGAAAAAAAGCGGAAATTGGGCTTAAAATGAGTTTTGTCATCATCATGATCGCAGTGCAGTTTATTTTCGCCATTTTTTTGCTGAGCGTATCCAACTACTCCTTGGATCTACAGAATCTTTCCTTGCAAGCCCACAAAAATATCTCTGTCGCTTTAATTGGCCTCATGATGATGGTCTTGGTAGGTCTTGCCTTAGCAGGCGTACCACCTTTTCATTTCGGCCATGTGGACTGCGCTGATGGGGGAAACATCAGCTTGGCTTTTCTCTTCTTGAGCAATTCAGCCCTTCAAGGCGGAGCCCTCTTGGTTAACGTCCGAAATATATTGCTTAAATCGGGCATGGCCGTGGCCGACGAAGTTCATCTTATTGGAGTGATGTTAATTTTTGGTTTCATCGTATTATATTTGCGCGCGCTAGATCAGAGCAGGCTTCGTCGAACCGCAGCCTATATTGCCACATCGGTTGGCCCACTTTTTGCTATGTCCATGCTCTTTGGCGCCTCGGTGCTTCTTCCCAAATTGGTCTTTCTTTTGGCCATTTTCTCTTTTTTGACCCTCACGCTCTTCACGCTCTATGGCTCCCTCATATACATGGATCCCATTAATCTTCCTTGGGCCACCTGGGAAGACATGTCAGGTTTTGGCAGGGTCAAACCCTTACCTACTTTGACCTTCCTCATCGCGCTCGCATCCATCGCTGGCCTTCCAGGGACCATTGGATATTTTATCAAGCTGTCACTTATTGCGCCGCTCAACAAAAATATCCTCATGAGCGGCTCAGTATTCCTTTCAATTGCCATTGGTGCAGCCTTCGTTATGCGCGTCTTCGTCTTCATGTTCTCAAAGCTTCCACAAAAAAGCCTGCGCGAATCAGCGAGCCCACGCCCCCACATCTCTCTAATCGCCGCCTCCATCATCCTAATCGTCCTAGGCTTCTTCCCCTTCGTGCACTAAAAAGAAAAGCCGAAGATGAAATGCAGGCGGCTTTGGCCGGTAAGGGGTGAAATACCGTAGTCTAACGATATGGGACCAACGGGTAGTTGGTATCTTAGGCCTGCCCCAACCGATAAAGCGAAGCCCTTCGACGATATTAGATTTTTTAGCGATCGATTTTCCCCGCACTTAAACAAGGCATTACAGGGGATTAACGTTCCTTGATCGGCAAATAGAGCTCCGGAAAATCCGCCGATGCTGGTCTTGGCGATGGGAAATCGCAATTCAACGTTGGCGATATTGGAAAAATAGCCGGCATAAGCTGTCGCATCCTGCGGTGACGCGAGGTCAGTGATACCAATCTCGCCATCCTTATAGCCTCTGATGCTGCGGTCTCCACCGAGCCAATCCATCGCTTCTGAAACACGAGCGAGCTCCTTGAAATTCTCTTGGCTCGGCTCGACAAAGGCGCGCATCAAATTTGCTCTTAGGGCCAAGGTTAGAGGCCCGAGTGGAATAAAGAAGCGATTTTGCAGTCCGATATTAATAAACGGCGGCCGGCCCAAAAATGGTCCTCCGCTAAACTCGGTCCACCAATCAAGATCGACACCCTTACGGGGCTCGAGGGAATTGTCCAATTGCACGTAGTTTATTCCTGGCTTCAATACGCCTCGCGGTTTAGCTCTTTGCTTGATGGTGGGAATTAAACCATCGAGACTAACAATCCTCTCCCTAAAGCTTGGCTTCAAGACAGGGGACTCGTCTTCTTGCGTCACCTGAAGCCAATATCGCAAATAAGGTGTCACAGTAGCGCTGAGACGAAAGCCAACATCAAACGCAACCTTGCTGCGTAGCCTGCGCACTGGCTTGGACCAATGGGTCCGATCATCGTAAACAATCATGGGTGCTTGAACAGTCAAGGTAACAGGCGAACCAAAAATGTAGGGCCAAATAAAAGTATTTTTCAGTGTACTCTGACGGCCCCAGAACAAGCCCAAGGCGAGTGACGTGTTGAGCCTTAACAGTGATGAAAATAGATTGCTCTGTTCAATGCTTGCTTCGAGAGAAAACAATTGATCGGTACTAAAAGCGATGGCAGTGTCGATGGCCAAGGATGGCTTTTCCACAACTTGCAAGAGAAAATAGGCATCTTCACTATCTCGCTCTGCAAACAGCACTTTATGGTCCAGCCGAGAAAACGCTCCGCTCTCCCGCACATTGGCCAACCCCTTTTTCAGCGATACTGGATCGAAGGAAGCCTTTTTGCGCTCATAAGGGAATAGCCGCTTAATCACGTCAGTGCGCGTAGAAAGGTTACCGTAAATTATTATGTCCTTGATTTCTTGCCTTGTGAGGGGTCGCTCTGATTTTTCCCCATAGCGACGGTCAAAGAGCTTGAATGTAATGAAGTTACCCGAGTCGGTCTTTACAACTTCGGGTGCTACCTCTGCGTATAAAAAGCCTTGATTCTGATAATATTCCGTTACCCTTTTTACGTCGTCTTCCAGCTTATCTTCGATAAAGGAGCTGTCATGACAAAGCACGCGTGTCTTGCTATGTCGACGCGGCGGCAAATAATTATCGCAATTACTCAGCAGTGGAGCCAGCTCTTCGTTAAGATCATGAAGGCCATTGAGTATGGCGATGCCGTCCACAATTTCACGCTTTTTACTTTCCACATAAAACTCAACGCTTACTCGATCGACATCGGCGGATGCCAGATCTGCCTTCACGACAACATCAGAAAAGCCTTTGTCGTGAAGGCGATGTTCGATCTCAAGACGAGCTGCTTCAATTTCTTCATAGGAGAGATGTCCGTTGTGAGCCACCGACCGAGTGTCCACTAATTTGTCAAGCTCGTCTTGTGTCACATACGACAAATAGCTTTCAGGCTTAAGTTTTACCGACCGAACCGCCTGCGGCGTTTGGGCATACACATCAAAATTCACTACGGTATGGGAGGTATTTTGTACGACATGGGGCACGACCTCCGCGTTGATATAGCCGATTCCTACCAAATATTTCCTAATACCCGCGGCGGATTCGGCGATCTCTTGCTCGTCGACATTCTTGGCGCTAGCAAAGCTTATTGGTTTTAAGAGCTCCTGTTCGATGATTACCTGATCCTGCGGCGTCTCGTCGCTATCTTCTGATGCCGTTGCTCGAGAAAGCAAATCGACCTCAAACAACGACCCAAGAAATCGCAAGAAGGCGTTACGGCTCACAGCTATGCGATCCCGCACATTGACCGACCATGTAACTTTTTGGCCTTTATCAATCTCGGCTCGTAAATTGACGCAACGGGCATAGCTTTTATCCGATGTTTTCTGCTGACAATATTTGGGCGCAGATTGGTCGCTCGGATCGATCCAGTGATGGCTTACGCGTACGCGCGCTTGCACATAACCTCTTTTCGCCAGCCGATCTTGCAAACCTTGGATGGTTTCCCGCTCCAAATCCTTGGAATAGCAGCTGAGCGTACCCAAGGAAAACGCTTCGAAAATTTTATCAAACCCCAAGCACATACGCTTAAACAGTTTGGTGACTACCTTGGGACTCACCACGGAATCGCCGATCACCTTCACGTCATGCACCCGGGCGAAGGCACCGTTTTCGATCTTGATGATGAATTCCGCGTTGATCGAATTGTCGGATACGCGGGTTTTAACCGACACGGAGGCTCCGTAATAGCCGCTCTTTCGTAGATAGGCCTCAACCCGCGGAGGAATGGCCGCGACCACGTCCTTCAAATCGGTCTCAAGATCGATGGCCTCACCACGCTCAATGGGAAGCTTCCGCCGTAGTTCAGTTTCCAAGAGCGACGCTGGCACATCTGAGATCGCAATCTTAGTAATAATCCGCTTCGTCGTGATATGGCATAGAAGTTTGTTGCCGATTCCATGAGCCGTAAATTGACAGGTGGCGGAGGATGAAAAATAGCACGCGCTCAAAAAGGCTTCGGCCGACATGCGATTTTCCTCACTCGCGCTTAAGCCATTGAAGCGTTTAAGATAGGCCTCAA
>DASPVU010000231.1:0-5021 GCA_035622215.1 Myxococcota bacterium
GCGAAGCCGATAGCGCTAAATCCTTGAGAATGACCTTACGCAACAGCGGCGTATTTGTCACAAAAATTAAGGAATCGTCTTACGCTTTGTCGACGGCTGA
The DNA here is from genome assembly GCA_035622215.1 of Myxococcota bacterium. Classification (GTDB taxonomy): domain Bacteria; phylum Myxococcota; class UBA727; order UBA727; family JABDBI01. The sequence goes on from DASPVU010000231.1 coordinate 101, forward strand.
GAAAAAAGTCGGCCTAAAAAAAGAAATCGATCTCAAGAGGCTGTTTGAACGCATCAACGTAGAAACCATCGCTTTGGCAACGAGGCAGCTTGCCACACTCTTGCAGTCCGGCGTGCCCATGCTTGAGTCCTTAAGAGCCTTGGTTGAGCAAGTTGATAATGAGGCGCTCAAGCGTATTTTGTCCCAGGTGCGATCGGACGTTAACGAAGGGATGTCCTTAGCCGATGCCATGGAAAAGCATAAGTGTTTTTCTAATGTCTACGTCAACATGGTGCGTGCTGGTGAGACATCCGGTGCTCTGGAATTGGTCTTGGAGCGCTTGGCGGATTTTACCGAAGGGCAGTCGCGCCTGCAGTCGAAAGTTATCGGAGCGTTGACCTATCCGGCTGTCATGATTGTGGTGGCCATTATGGTAGTGACTATCTTGATGACCACGGTGGTGCCCAAAATAACCGCGATTTTTGCTAGCGCCAAAGTGCAGCTACCTCTTTTGACGAGAGCCTTGATCGGGGCGAGCTCAATACTCGCATCGTATTGGTGGCTGCTCATCATCTTATTGGGCTTGGCAGTTTATGGGTTTATTAAAATATTAAAGACGCCTCAGGGTCGCGCTCGTTTTGATCGGTTTAAATTGCGGGTGCCGGTTTTTGGGCCCATCATGCAAATGATCTCCATTGCGCGCTTTTCACGAACGCTTTCGACCTTGCTCTCTGGTGGCGTGCCGCTTTTGACCACCTTGCAAATTGTGCGCAATGTTGTATCGAACGACGCGCTTGAAAAGGCCATTGATGGCGTGCGAGAAGCGGTTCGTGAGGGTGAGGATATCGCAGGTCCTCTCAAACGAAGTGGACAGTTTCCGCCCATGGTTACCCACATGATTGCCGTAGGTGAAAAATCGGGTCAGCTTGAAGAAATGTTATCGCGCATTGCGCAAGCCTACGAAGCACGGGTGGAAGCACGGGTATCTGTGCTAACCAGTTTGCTTGAGCCCGCCATGATATTGTTTATGGGTGTAACCATCGGCGGTATCATAGGCGCCGTTTTGGTCCCCATCATGCAGCTGTCAACATTGGTAAAATAAGAGGGTTCATATGCGATTGATCAGAGTAAATATGCGGCATGCCACCAGGGCTATGCGCGGATTTTCCTTAATAGAAATCATGGTGGTGGTGACCTTGATGGCTATCTTTATTGGGCTAGGCACCATCTATTTCACCGGCGTGTTGAAAGAGGGCAAAATCAATGCGGCCCGCACTCAGGTACATGAGCTGGTTAAGGCCATTGATCTCTACAACTTTAAAACCGGTAGCTACCCGAGCACGGCGGAAGGTCTCGACGTCTTGGTCCATCCGAGCAAAGGCGAGCCAGTGATGGAAGAGATTCCCAAGGATCCCTGGGGTCGAGACTATAACTACCAGTTCCCCGGAACTCATAATCCCAAGGGCTTTGACCTTTGGTCAGACGGTCCCGATGGAGAAGGTGGCGAAACCGCCATTGGCAACTGGCGCTCCGAAGAACCATAGGCGCCATTTAGTGTGAGACATGAAACATGACTGCCAGGTGAGAATGGTTGTATCCAGCTTGGGCTTTAGTTTGCTCGAGTTGATGGTGGTCATTGTCTTAGTGGGCTTCATGGTCGTTATTGCAGTGGTATCTTTACGAAGTCTCATTGGACTCGATCTAAAGAACGAAATCACGCGCATCGCAGGCCTCACCAGCGAGGTCTATGATTTAGCTGCCATTTCAGGAAAAACGCATCGCATCGTTTTTGATTTGGACAATGGTTCATATTGGGTGGAAGAAAAGGTTGGTGAAGCTTTAGAAATCAAACCGGAACTCGGTTATGAAGAATTAATAAAAGCCAGACTCCAAGAGCATAAGGAGGAATCGGAGAGTGGCGTTGAATTTCTTCCCGAGTTTAAGACTGCCTCAGGGGTGCTTGGTGAAAAATACGAGCTGCCTACGGACACGGTGATTTACGGCGCATGGACCGAGCACATGTCGGAGATCGCTCGTTCTGGGCACGTCTTCATCTATTTCTTTTCCGGTGGGTATACACAGGTTTCCTTCGTATCCTTGGCGGTCAAGGGAAACGAAGAAAAAAGCGCGATTTACCTTTCCTTAAGTCCGTTAACCGGGGCGGTGAAGATCGACCTTGGTGAGCCGGATATTAATATCCTGGGGGCAGGCGAGGGCGAAAAACCATGAAAGGTTTTTTACTTCTAAGAAAGACCTTCGGAGGTTTTAGCCTGCTTGAGATCATGGTGGCTCTTCTGCTGCTCGCGGTGTCTTTTACCGCATTAATTCTAGTGCAAGGAAGGGCAACGGCGCTTGCCGCCCAGGCGAAAAACTTGTCCATCGCCACCGAGCTCGCTCGCTTTCAGCTGATGGAATGCAAGCGCGAAGCTAAAAAGATTATTTCTTCGGCCTCCGATTTTAAGGAAGAAGGTGATTTTGCCGATTTGGGTTTCCCGCAATTTAAGTGGGAATGCCACGCACCCAAATTCAACATGAAGCCACCTTCAGCGAGCAAGGTGGAGGAAAATATCAAGAATAAGGCTGGGGATACTATCAAGAAAGATGCAAGCACCACGTCATCGGTATCAGCTCCGTTTATTGCCATGATCACTGATTCTTTGGGCAATGCTGTGCGGGAGCTTGTGGTAATTGTCCGATGGACAGAGAAAAACTCGGAGGATGAGATCAGAGTAGTGACGCACATCATAGACCTGGTTCCCATGTCGGGTCTTGCTCGCATGCTCAGCCAGGGGGCCAAGATGTTGGAAAAAACCCCACCGAAGAAAAACCCGGAGGAGGCAAAACCACAAGCGCCATTACAACCGCCGGGGGGGCAACCGCCACCGTTTCCCCCTCCGTTTCCCCCACCCGGAGGAGGCCTGCAGTAGGCATTTTATGAAGACTTCAAGGCGGAATGTTCATGGCCTCTTGGGCTTCACACTCATTGAAATAATGGTGGCGAGCCTGCTATTGGGTTTCATGGGTATCTTGCTCACGGCCTCCATCAGATCATCCATCAAGGCTAAAGATACGCTGGAAGATATTTCCTCACGCGATCAAATGGTCAGGCAGGCTATGTCGCGCATGGCTCGTGAGATATCCATGGCTTATCTGAGTAAACACTTTAATCACGGTGATCCAGCCTATCTCACTCAGTTCAAGGGCCACAAGGATCGTTTATTTTTTAGCGCATTTGGCCATGTCGTACATCAGAGAGACGCCAAGCAAAGCGATCAGCAGGTGCTTGGTTTTTACTTAGCCCCCGACAAAAATGGCCAGCAAGCTCTCATGCGCAGGATGCGCGCTAATCTGAATTTGGATGTGGAAAAGGGCGGCGTTGCTCAAGTGCTCTGTCCCCATGTGACCAAGCTCGAGTTTGCTTATTTTGATGAGGAGATGAATAAATGGGAGGAGTCATGGTCAGTGGACTCTCGAACGCTGTCGGGTGAAGGGCAAAATCTCGCTCAAGAAAAAAAGCCTACGGAAGGGCAGGAAGCAAAACCTAAAGTTCCGGCGGGAAAACGTTCGCGTTTGCCGTCTTATGTGAAAATCTCTCTGACCGCGAACATGGGTGAGGGCTCGGAGATGACCTGGATTACCGAAACCGAAATTCCCATCCAAATGCCCTTGGATCTTTATTAGCTAAAGGCTCTGGTTTATGAAGCTATCGTTTTTCAAGAAAAAAGCTAAAGCGAAAGAACCTAGGGGTGTCGCGATCTTGATGGTGATGGTTTCTTTGGCCATGCTGATGGCGCTCGTGACGGAACTCAGCTCTAAAGAGCTGGTCCGCTATAAACTTGCGCTCAATGAAAGAGATGCTTTGCAGGCGGATGCCTTGGCAGAAAGTGGGGCAAACTTCGCCCAAATTATTTTGACGGTCCAAGAGCCTTTGCAGGCCTATATGGTGAATTTTGCCAAACTGGGGATCTCTTTACCGGAGTACACCATATGGAAGCTCTTCCCCATCGCTAGCCCATTTTTGAAGGCGGTTACCGATGGCTCAGTGGTACCAGATTTTGATGTTTTATCGGGGAAAAAGGAGAATGAGGAACCAAAGAATCCCAGCTCCGATTCGGAAAATAAGACCAAGGAAGTATCCCTTGTTGGGCCTTACGAAACGCCAGAGGGAGGGTTTGGTGCTTTTCCAGGCCAGTTCTCTGTGAATATTGTCGATGAAGAGAGCAAGATATCCGTTCGCAAATGGACGCGACTTCCCTTTCCACAGCGCAAGATGATAGCCGAAGAAATTTTCCACATCTTGTCGAAGAAGGAATATGAGCCCTTTTTTGAACGAGGCGCGGGTAAACAACGGAATATCAGACCGAGCCAATTGATCGGTAATATGTATGACTACATCTCCGACGAAGAAAGGGCGGTAGATGTGAGTGCTCCGAGCGAAAGTTTTGGCAGAGATTTTATCGGCGATAAACGATCTCAGTATTTTGATAGTCCTGGCATTTTGCCCAAGCGGGCCCTGATGGATTCGATAGCGGAGCTTCGCCTTGTGCCCGGCATGAACGATGCCATCTATCAAGTATTGTCTAAGACGGTCACGGTCTATGGTGAAAGCGAAGCCATCAATATATTGTCCGCGTCTGATGAGGTTTTGGGTGCGGCGTTTTATCTATGCACCAAGAGCCGCGAATCAAGTTCATTTCAACGGCAGGGCTTTGAGGCGGAGCTTCTTGCAGATTGGCATCGTAAAAAAGATGAAAGTAAACTGGAGTTGAGCGCCGAAGGCGTAATGAAATTTCTAGAAGAAAATGGCATAGACGTAGACAAACAGGAATGTGGCAAAACGATCGGTACCGAGTCAAAGAATTTTACGGTAATGAGCACGGCCACTGTGGGTAGGGTCTCTCGCACCGTTTTGCTCAGACTCCGGTCTGCCGGTGGCCTAATT
>DASPVU010000232.1:0-2233 GCA_035622215.1 Myxococcota bacterium
GCCCCTTTTTTCGTAGACCCGATCTTTTGCAAAGCATGGTCACCTATGCTCAACATCATCCAAGCTTATCCTACTTTTTTTCCGGCCTCTTTGTAGGTCCAACCAGCCAAGCCCCGCGGCCTGACGAAACGCGACATGAAAAACTTTATGAGCTAGAAATAGCTTTTTCACTACTCAATAAGATTAAAGAAGAAAGAGACTACGCGGCTCTCGATCGCCTGCTTAGAAATCTCTTGACCGATAGCGACGGCAATACCCATAAGGCCGAGATCTGCATCGATAAACTCTATGCTAGAGAAAGCCCGAGCGGACGTCAGGGCATTGTTGAGCTGCGCAGTTTCGAAATGATGCCGCATGCCCATATGTGCTTATTGGAAATGCTCTTAGTTAGAGCGCTCGTTTCCATGCATTGGCAAATACCCTACAAAAAGCGGCTCATACGATGGGGAACGCTACTTCACGACAAGTTCATGTTGCCATATTTTTTGTGGAACGATTTTTGCGAGGTGTTAAAGGACCTAAAAAGCGTTGGCTACGATTTTAAGGAAGAATGGTATTTGCCATTTTTGCAATTCCGCTTTCCGAGTTATGGAAAAACGCGCATTGAGAATATGGATATCGAGCTTTCGATGGCCTTGGAGCCTTGGCACGCTCTTCACGAAGATGGTGCTCACCGGCAAAGCCGTACAGTGGACAACAGCACGGAGCGTGTGCAGATTTTGGTTAAAAACCTCACCCCCAGTCGCTACATCATTACCTGCAATGAAAGGCGTATTCCTCTTCATCGCACCGATGTTGAAAGCCACTATATTGCCGGCATCCGCTTCAAAGCCCGCAATCTAAAATTAGCCCTACACCCAAGCCTGCCCCTAAACACGCCGCTAGTATTTGATGTCTACGATACATGGCATATGCGCTCAATTGGCGGCTTCAGCTACTATAGCGAGCACCCTGGCGGCACAACTTATGAACAAAGCCCCATCAATGCGATGGAGGCCGAATCACGCGTGATTTCGCGCTTCGTCAAGCATGGCTATAATCCGCACATGGAATACCCAAAGACGGAAGAAATAAACGGCGAATATCCCTACACGCTCGATTTGCGAAGAACGAACTTTTGATGAAAATTTGACAAGCTAGCAGCGCGCGATTGACTTCGGTTGATCATTACGAAATACCTCACGGCAAATACCAATATCGGAGTAAAAATGAGAAAGAAATCTCGGGTGTTTGTTGGCCTCTTAATTTGTATTTCTTTTAATCTGCTCGCGATGGACCAATCGGGCGATGAGCAAAGCTATAAACAAGGCATTAAACAAAAGACCATCGAGCATCATAGCAGCCACAAGCCCATGAACTATTGGCCAGATTTATGCTCGTGTTGGACCGTTGGGGGCGTCGCTGCTGGAATTGCCGATTTTGGAACAGGGTGCGCTGCAATTTTGCCTGCAGTGGTCAATTGTATTTTGCCTACGTCGCCTCTCAAAATTCCTTGTGAGATGGCGGCAGCATTGGGGGGAGCTTTGGGCGGATTCGCTTTTATTACTTCAATGGGATGTACAGTATTTCTTGGAGGTGCGCGCTATTATCAAGTAAATGAATATAACAATAGGTATCAGCAGCGGGTTGAACTGCTCAAAGTGATTGAGACTTCCTTTAACTATGATGATGTTGGACCATCTAAGCCAACACCATTAGGTGATAGTGAAACCGTTGTCTTGATCGAAGATCCTAATAACGATTTGCTCCATCGGATGATTAATAATTATCATACAAATAACCCTTCCTATAAGATCACCGTATCAGAGCTGGCTAAAAGAATTCGGGCAGCAGTATTTGCTGGCTATTTCACCCCACGTGAACTCTTATGCGTACAGGATAAAACGGGCGCCTTTGGCAAATGGGTGGATCTGACCATTCATGAACTGATGGCCCAGCTGGCAATAGAGAAGTCAGGATTAAAGAAATATTATGAAACCTGCGAGCAAGACTTCAAAAAGTTGTTTGAATATGAGGGAAATGTCAAGCAAGCAAAACAAATAGAGGGCCCCGTTTTCGATCTCGACGAATAGTAAAAATAAGGGTGCAGATTTGAATGGCACTAACTTAAGGGATTTTGCCTCGAATTGATGCGGTTTTGTCCGCCTTTCTCTAACCCTCACTGCCATGAAGTTACGCAAGACAAAGCTCCCTCTCCCCGCGGAGAAGCCTTATTTAATGAGGCCGTGCGAGC
>DASPVU010000233.1:0-4869 GCA_035622215.1 Myxococcota bacterium
TGGTGGCGCATATTTAGTATATATTGGAATCGCGTCTCTTCGGGCAAAAAAGCAGCTATCCAAAGATGCAAACATGATTAATCAACTCGCCGAAGACAATATTTCGCAAGCCAAAGCCTTCGGCCGCGGTTTTCTCACTAACACGCTCAACGCCAAAGCCGCTTTCTTCACCATCAGCTTCTTTACTGTCTTGGTAAGTCCGACCACACCCATCTATATGCAATTAATATATGGTGCCTTCATCCAACTATCCACGGTAACTTGGTTTTCCATCGTCGCCATTTTCCTGACCAACTCCCGAGTACAATCCCGCTTTCTCGGCATCAAACACTGGATCGAGCGCATCTGCGGCGCCCTCCTCATTACTCTCGGCATCAAACTAGCGATCACCGACATCGCTCTCCCCACCCATTAGCCGCCACCGCCAAGATCCGATTGGAAATCCCTGACAGATTTTGAGTGTTGCTAAAGCAGGAGCAAAAATTTTATGGCCTTAAAATCAAAAGCGTTCATGGTTAGACTTAAAGCAGTTGCATTATTCAGCATATCTTTTCCACTTCTGTCAGCTGACGTTTCTGTGGCAGAGAAAGTCGAGTCTGAAGATCCTATAACTTTGATCCTTGTCGGTTCTACGCGAGTGGGCAAAAGCTCTCTGGCAAATTTTCTGGTTAAGCCAGAGGCCATAATTAATAATAATGAAGAGTTATTTGCCGTTGGGCATGACATGTCTCCTACAACCGAAGAGGTACACTGTCATCGTTTTTTAGAAAACGGCGTAGTCTTTGAGGTTGTCGACACCGCTGGTCTCAATGCCTCTGGAATTAAAGATAAAGAACATATGATTGATCTCATCGACCAAATGGCAGGAAAACCACGATGCATTATTGTTTTATGTCATAGATTCGGCAGTACAATTGATATGCAAACCACAAATACTATCCGGCATTTTGCGGACACCTTCGGCGCTGGGGCAAATTGGATTGTTGTAATGACTAATTATCAGACTGATAACGTAAGCATGGAACAACGAAGCAGGGACAGTATAGACCCCGAAAGCATCAAGCAACAATTTGGTGAGCATGTTCAAAAGACGGCTAAGCTTAAGGCAATTCCCCATGTTTTTCTCATCGACTCTCGCCCGGATGATCCAGAACTTTTAACATCGAAATCTTCGCGCAATGACATCATGACGAAGGCCAAATCAATGCACACTGAAGCAATATGCCACCCACGGTTTCGTAAAACCCATGAAATAGTTCACGAAGACCGCCTGAAACAAAGGTATCAACAAGGAAGAACCCACGGATATATCCAAGAAGATATTCGCCACTATGCAATACCCACCTACGTGGTCGAAGAGTGGGAGGCTATTCTTAAAGAGGCCACTGAAAAGAGCCAAAACCTCCACCCATATGAGAAAGAAGCCAATACACGCATTGATGCTTTGATACAAAAATACCCTGAGTACAGAAAGCCGTTGGAGAACTGGCGCATCCTATTGATGCACGACTGCGAACTCGTCAAAAACGCCAACGAAAAACACCTGCCCCTGGAACAGGCTCGTAACCCGCCAGCCAGTGAAGACCTTTAACCAGACGAACTAGTTTTGTTGAGCGCGCATGCCATCAAGTTTGCGCGCCCAAGTAAGAGACGTTAATACCAGGTAGGAGCCCTGCTGAACTCAACAAAGCGCCGCGTCCTGGATTCTTCAGTTTCATGACGTGAAACGATGCCAGCCCGTTCCATTTCTCTCACAATGTTTTTTTTAACCAGTGTATCAAGCTTGGGGGTGAGCTTGGGCTTTTCACACCCCATTCGAGAAGCAGTCACGGATTGTACGCCCCTGACAGTATTAAAGTTAACAATATCTTCGCGCCATGCTCGGACGCTTTCACGGTACTCGCTTAGGGCTTGCAATAAGGCCCCATGGTTAACTTCTGCGAGAAGGTTTCGCAAAAACGGCTCAATACGTCCACGTTCAAGCCGTTGCGCTTCAGTAGTATCAGTATTGCCATTCCAAAATGTTTGGCCGTCGTTTTCCTCATAAATGGCATTTGCTATTTCTCTAAGATCAGCGAGAGAGACATTCGCAGACCAGGCCAAACTGGTGCTCAAACTCACCAAAGCAAACAGGTTCAATAATTGATATTTCATATAGTCCACACCTCATTTGTATTTGCATGAAATTATCCGACTAATGCCGATTGCGCTGATTGTCAACGGCTCATTACTGACGTTCCCAGCGTCACACCCGATTATCCGCACGACACTAAATAATTCTTGACATTGCTCCGAATGTTGCCGGATGTTTTCTTCTCACAGTTCGTTCATTATCGCCGCGGTTCATTGCATCACGCTTCGAACCACGGCGCCACTTACAACACTTGGAGGAAAAAACGTGAATCCGATTAAACATCTCTCTCTTTTCGCAATGCTCATTTCTCATCACGCGATGAGCATTTCTTCGTTTAAAGCCGCCCGTGAAACGCTATGAACTGCATAATCGGTTTGTTATGTGTCACTCTAGTGGCTGGATGCGGCCAACGAGCTAGGGACTATTATCAACAGGGCCCATCTCCACTTTTAGATGTCCATAGTTTTACAAAAGATGCGTCGGAACAGTTGACGGTTGATGCGCCTATCAGAGATGTGGGCGGCTTCGATATTAAGAAGCTGGATCTGGTACTATCCGGTAACGCCTTACATGCGCGGCTCAATAGTGAGGACGTCTGGATTGTCGATTTGCCTCGCTTGATAAAAGCACCGCTTAAACTGCGTTATTTTGAGCGTGTGGCTATGGTGCCTAATCTTGATTCATTAGTGGCGACGTGTGAGTCGATGAATTATAAAACAATGAGACGTCCTCTGATAACAGCTGTGCGCGCCAAAGCTTATCTCAATCCGTTTATGAGCGTGGACTTTCATTTAGCGCTCATGCGAGCGGGAGCTTCTCCATTTTATAAAACCATATCGGGCAGTATTGATGCGGTTTCGGTGCGGACGGAGATTGTTGCGCCGTTTTTGGAGGCGGCGGAGATCGAACGGCTTGTTGGGTGGATGGGAAAGCACTTTGATAGCGAGAAGAAGGCTATTGGGTTCACGGCTGTGGGTTATATCGATGAAAGACTACGGTCGCGGGATCCTGTAGCGGAATTGGGTCGGCTCATTTGTGGCATTTTGGCCGGTGAGGCCTATATCGACTTTGTTCTTACGGCTAAAGATGGGCGCAGCTTGACGGCGCGCGTCGATCGCGTGGAGTTTTCGCACTATTGAAATTGCCTATTGATCTGAATGGCGCAGGGCACGAAGGAACGCGGCGTATATTGGCGACTTCTTCGGCTCTGCGCTTTATGCATATGGCGTTGTATAGAATAACGCACAATGCACTGAACGGCGCGCGGGAAGCAAGAGTTCCGACCGCTCGCTCTTGTGAAATGGACGCATCTTCGTTACTGGGTGGATGCTCTTTTTATGAATAGAGTGCCCATTTTTAGGAGTAACGAGATGAAACGGAAATCGACTTTTATCGTTATGATGATGGCCGTCGTGATTGCGCAATATGTAATTGCTGCCGATGTGATATCGCCGGCGGAGCTCAAGAAGCGCGGGAATGACGCGTTTAAAAATGAGGATTTTCAGGCTGCCGTTAAGTTATATTCCGAGGCGATAGATATTGAAGCGGGGCCTAGTCTGTACAAAAATCGCGGTCTAGCGTTGATAAGACTGGAGCGGTTCGCTGATGCTGAAGATGATCTCAATAAGGTGTTGTCCTACGATGCCAAGGATGGCAAGGCGCTTTATTGGCTGGGATATATTGCCTTCCATCGTTCACTGTTTACCAAATCCATTCATTATCTGCGACAGGTAGATGGCGACGCAGTTGCACAAGAGTTGCTTAAACAAGCGACCGCGCAATTTCTCTCCCGAGTGGGTTTGATGTTCGACGCCGTCACTAAGAGTCCTCCCCTTTTTGTACGTGCGGCCTTTAAGAGAAATTTGGAAAATCTCAATATTGCTCATGCCGACCGCATGGAAGAACTTTGCGTTAAGAGCACATCGTCGCTCAAGATATGGAATGTTCTTGATATGTGCCGGCGAGAGAAGAAATTCGTGCCTATGGAATCTTTCGAAAATCCCAAACAAATTGCCGAGATTTTGGGCTCAGGGCGGCGAGTGGCAACAGCAGCTCTTCCGGCATTACCACTATATCTATCGGAAAGATTTGAGCACGTTAACGTATACGATTCTGCCAAAGAGCAACATGAGTTTAACCGTGCGTTGTTGGGGTCGATCCAAGAAAACGTCTTTGATTCCTTTCTTCTGGGAGTCAAGCAAAGCTTCAAAGCTTATGTCGACCAGAATGAGCGTAAGATCGAGCAACCATTCGAGCGTCCAACGCCTGAAGAAATCGATGCGAAGTTTAGATTTATATATGATGGGATAAATGCGAATAAAATAAGGACCAATATTGCCAGTGAGCAAGTGGACATTTTTTCAGCAGTAAATAATGAAAGCCTAGAACAAAAGCACGATGTAGTTTATCTTGGTAAAATCTCATCAGAAGTAATATTGGACTGGCCAAGTAAATATGGATATATTAGACAGTGGCTAAAACAAGGAAAAACTGTGGTGTATACTCTTCTTCATGGGGCTTTGGCTTCCGATGGCATAGTGACACAACTCACCGAAGGCTTCGATGATGTGGCCTGCTCCAAATTTGCGAGTTTTGAAGATAGTCCTCTCTTGGTGTATGTGATCCTAAAACCGAAGGTGATGGCAAGCGTTAAGCTATAGGTGTTAAGTGCGTCCGAGCCACCATAAAAGCATGATGATGGCGTTATCGATCATGGGCGTGCGTAGCCAATAAGT
>DASPVU010000234.1:0-4777 GCA_035622215.1 Myxococcota bacterium
GAAGCTTTCAGCCCAGGTAGTGTTGCCTCCTGAGCTTCACCAAAGCCACTATTTCTGCAAATCCCAAGACGAGCGGCATTTTGCCAAGGCTTTTTCGCTCGATGCCCATCCCTTTCTTAAAGAAATAACCAAGGCCTGTAAGCAATTGCAGGTGGTGGTGCCCTGGTCGTTTTTCGAGAAATCTGGGCCGCATTTTTATAACTCGCTGGCGATGATCGATGCCACGGGCGATGTTTTGGGCGTTTATCGCAAGAGCCATATCCCCGACGGGCCGGGTTATCAGGAAAAATTCTATTTTCGCCCGGGCAATACCGGTTTTATGGTGTTTGCAACGAAATACGGCAAATTGGGTGCGGCCATTTGTTGGGACCAATGGTTTCCCGAAGCCGCCCGCATTATGACCCTGAAGGGTGCAGATATGCTGCTCTATCCCACCGCCATCGGCTCGGAACCTCAGAATCCGAACCTGTGCACCAAGGAGGCATGGTTGCGCGTGATGAAGGGCCATGCCGTGGCCAACATGATTCCCGTGGGCGCGAGCAATCGCGTTGGCGAAGAAGATGGCCAGACATTTTATGGCCATAGCTTTATCTGCGATGAGCTCGGAGATGACCTGCTAGCTTTGCAACAAGAAGAGGGTGTCAAAGTGGCGGTGGTCGATCTCAACAAAGCCCGCCATCATCGCGCATCCTTCGGATTTTTTCGCGATCGCCGCGTCGACCTCTACGGCGAGCTATTAAGCTAATAGTAATAAAAAGGCGTCATGATGCACTAATATTGATACAATCAAAGAGCGTGTCCACTAAACAGGGGGCGGTAGTGGGAAGCAAGAACGCGAGTCTTTTGTGGGGACTATTTTTTTTGCGGTTTGGCCTGGGACTTTGTCTTGCGTTGTGGGCCGTCGACAAATTTATTGCGCCGGAACAAACAGTAAAACTATTTCAAACATTCTATCGTGTTACCATCAGTCCTTCACTTGCCATCATGGCGGGAGCCTTAGAATTAGTCTTGGGCCTCCTAATCATTTTTGGAATGTATAAAACGATTACCTATGGCGCTGGCCTTTTAATCTATACGATATCAACCATAATGATATACTCACAGCTTATAACGCCATTTGGTAACAATCATCTTGTCCTTGATGCGATACCTTTGGTATTTGCTTTTTTTGCCCTTTTTCTATTGCGCGAATTTGATACCAAGTTAAGCCTCGGCAGGAGAAAATCTCTTTTTATCTAAACTTTATCGTCATGGCGAGCCCCTGTAAGGGGCGCGGCCATCCAGTAACAGCGTAGTCGTCAATAGCTGGATGGCCACGGATGCTTAGCATCCTCGCCATGACGAGGAAACTTGATTAAAAATGGCAATGATCGACAGAAAATTATTGGTTAACGAACTTATTTCTCTTGGGAGTTTGCGGGTCCAGAAAGTTTTTGGCCTGTTTAACTCCATTTTGGTGGTGGAGCTTTACTCTCCTCGGTTTAAACGGCTCTACCTTGTGGTTGACCAAAACCCAAAAACTCGCTCGGTGCACGTACAAACCAAAAAGCCCATCGGCTTTAAAACCAAGTCCTTGCTCATTACAATGCTCGCCAAATATGCCGAAAATGCCCCATGGCAATTTTATGCGGTGGATGATGAAGGAGATACGTTAAAAGCGGTCTTTACCAGAGAAGGCCAAGATTTCTCCTTGTTAATTGAAACTTTTCCTCGGCTCGCTGTTGGGCTCTTTCGGGGCCATGAATTAATGGCAAGTCTGAAAAAGGGCGTGGCTCCAAGCTATCGGGACCATCGACCTTCAGCCAAAGATATCGGCCATGAGCTCGCGGAAAATGAGAAAGCCGGGCTCCTCCATCAAGAAAAGCTGTTGGTCTACCACCAAAAAGCGCTTTTTGAGCACAGAGTAGCAGCCTTAAAAAAGGAGCTCGAAAAGAAAGAAGCGTTATTGAAAAATGTCGAAGGCGATTACCTAAAATGCCAAAAAAATCTGGGCTTAGCGCACGATGCTGAGCTTATTAAACAAAATCTTTACGCAATAAGGCGCGGCATGAAATCCATCACCGTTACCGACTATGGGACGGGTGAGGCGAGTGAAAGAACCCTTGAGCTTGACCCAAAGCTAAGTCCGCAGGACTTTTTAGTCAAAATGTTTAGCAAAATCAAAAGAGCAAAACGCGGGTTAGCACTTATCGAACCTCGACTCATCACAATTAAAGATGAAATTAGCACGCTTAAAAAAGATCTAATGGAATATAGAAAAAATGGGCCAACGAGCATCGACATAGGCGCGATAGCCAACAATTTGCAAGCAAAACGCGAGCGGCAAAAGAAAGTTCCAGCAGAACGACTACCCTACCGTCGATACTTATCGAGCGATAATATCGAGATTTTTGTGGGCCGATCGGCTAAGGATTCAGATGACCTCACCCTTCACCATTGTCGTGGCAATGAATGGTGGTTTCATACCAAAGATGCTGCGGGAGCCCATGTGATCGTGAAAAACTCCTCGGATAACCTGCCTCCTAATACAGTAAAAGAGGCGGCTATGTTGGCCATGCATTTTAGCAAGCTTAAAGCCGATACGCACGCCACTATCCAATACACCAAAGGCAAATATGTGAGAAAGCCAAAGAATGTTGCAGCAGGCATGGTTCTGATATCACACGAGAAGACAGTGGAAGTGACGCCAGACGAGGCTCTTTTACAGACGATCTTGAGCCGGTCCTAACGACATCCCCCGACTGCAGAGCAGGCGGGGGATGTCGCCCGGGCGAGCACCTCCGCAATAATGACGTAACTCGCACTAAACTCGCTGATTGAGCCAGACGATGGCGTCGTCTATTGGTTCGATTCTTTTGGTTTCGTTATATATTTCATGTAAAAAGCCGGGATAGATTTTTAGGCTTTTATCCACATGCTTTTGGTCTAGGCGCCTAAACCACTGCTCTGCCGCATCGCTATCCACCACGGGGTCGTTGCCGGCTAGCTGAATAAGCAAAGGCAGGGCCACGTCCTTGGCCAGATCGTGGGCATCTTTCAAGCCATCAGATATCTCAAAAAACGCTCGAATGGAGAGATTTTTTAATACTAAAGGATCCTTGTCATAGGCATTGGCAAAATTCCTGTCAGAGGAGAGATGGCGGCCCTTAATGCCCGTGCCTAGGCGTAGCTCTGGTATCACCCGAATGACAGCCAAGGCCAAAAGCCTTTTCCATTCCGGGACCGGTATTTTTAGGGCAAACAAGGGACTACTTAGCACCAAACCATGCACACCAAAATGGGCATTTCTCAGGGCACGCAAAGCCACTAGGGCTCCCATGCTATGGGCCAATAGAAACAGTTTGTTGTTAGTTTTTAAGTTGTTTTCTATGTAATTAAAGCCGGCTAATACATCGTCTTCATATAGGCCAAAACTCGTGATGTCCCCTCGACCACCTTTCGAATGGCCATGGCCACGAAAGTCGATAGAAAACACTTCATAAGACTCGCTTACCAGCCGCTCGATAACGTGGGAATAGCGCCCACTATGTTCACCAAAGCCGTGAACCAAGAATACTGAGGCTTTTTTATCGCTTGTCGGATAATGCCGAAAAAACAGCGACGTCTGATCCCGCGATTTGAGGTAACCGGTCTTGCAATAGTTTTCAGTTAACGAAAAATTCATATGGTGCCCTTTTTTGGCGGTGGCTATGCAATTTAGTAAACTCAAATCCGTGCGGCGTTTAATCCGATGTAACTCTGCAACCACAACAGATCGTCGTGTCGTACCTGGCCCCGGCTTTCGCCGGGGCGCGGTATCCAGGGAATTAGCAGGACACTGGACCCCGCGGTCAAGCCGCGGGGCGACACGGATGCGCGGCGTTTAATCCGATGAATGAAAACGCAATACCAAACGTCCTTGAATATCTGGTGGCCAATCTCCTGGATTTCTTCCGCGATCCTCGAACAGAGACTCGTTTTTTGCATGCGGCATCCATCGCGGAGAACTTGGTCTTAAGAAGGGCCAACAAAATAAATATCACGGTAAAAAAGCGCTTTCTCTTCCTGGCCCATCAACTAAACAATAATATCTCGCCAACATCCATCAGGGGCTTTGCTCGTGCATGTTTGGAATATGTAGAGAAATGCCATTTCACGGATAATGCCGCTGAAACTTCGTCGGCGCCGAGCATGCGAAGTTTATATAAAAAAGCGCAAGCTGAGGTGAAAGGTTCCTTGGCATCAGGGCATTCGGAAGCCGCAGCCGTCCATCGAGCGGCGAATGAATTAGTGAAATCGCAAAGGGTCGTCGACGCGAATACGCGGCTTAGGAGCCAAGCAAAAAACCATCCTCTCAAGGACACGCTTTTGGTCCTCAATGTTGAAAAGCGCCCGATGGCCAAAGAAGATATAAAAAATCATTTGTTGAAACTAAAAAGAGAAGTTGATCGCGAGAATCCTGGAAGCGGCGTTTTATACCATTTGCTTAAGCGCGCGGAGGCCTTTTCCACGACGAGATTGCATCATCTTTTAGGCGATGAGCTCTTCTTTCTCTGCCGACCGCTGGGATATTTGGACCATCAAGCCACGACGCTAATTGTAGAAGTGCCGAGCAGCGCCCACCTCCATGCTCTAACTTACCGCAGACTAGAAATTTTGACGGCCTTAAGAAAAGACACCGCATTTGCTTCGGTTAAGAATTTAAAATTAAAAGTTAGGCTCTCATCTATTTAGGTCTTTTAGTGTGGTGATGGCGTCTTGGTATTCTTTGCTATTCTTGGTGTTGGCGGCAGCTTCA
>DASPVU010000235.1:0-7629 GCA_035622215.1 Myxococcota bacterium
AGCTTGATATTTTCAAGCGCGGCTGCAGGAGCAACCTCGACAATTACGTAGTGTGAAGGGAGTTTAAGGAAATCGTCCACATTTAGAAGTGTTACGAGCTTTTCTTTGTCATTAATGATTTTACCAACAACAATCTTATGCTCTGTCGATACGCTGATTTGCTTGCCAGCAAGGGCATTTTCTTCGTTTTCTGTATTCAGCGTAATCACCACCAATTGTAGGGATCTTTCTATTCTACCCGTTTGGGTTACAAGCTCGCTCCCGACGGCGGAGGACACTTCACTAATAGTCACGTTTTTATTATTCTCAACATGGAGATAAAACTCGCCGGCCCACATTTCAAGGCTGAGTAGCGATAGAAAAACTATATAAATCCCGTTTCGCAGCATAAGGAACTCCTTGTGTATGTTGTCTAAACTCCATCAAAGTCGAAGTTTACTGTCAATCACCCACCAAAACCCGACGGCGGAAGATTTTTTAGCATTTAGGATGCGTTGATGAGTGCATTAAAATATAATTAATCCGATTATCGTGATGGCGAGCAGGCATCGTTGCGTGGATGCGTTTAAACTCGTCATGGCGAGCGAAGCGCGGCCATCCAGTAATTGGCGTATAGGCTTCTACTGGATGGCCACGCTCCGCTCGCCATGACGATACAAAAAGATAGGTCTGCGCAACATTGCCTCCTCGCCATGACGAAGGAAGCGAAGACTGTGGGAGGGCGCATGCGCTTCGGATTATATCTTTTTTGTATATTTGTTCTGATGGCGAGCGCCTCTCGGCTGGTATTTTCGCTTCACCCACTTGCGCCCTTGACGGAAAGCGAAATGAAAAAGGCCGTGCAAGTGCTTAAGGAAAATAAACTGCTCGGCGATGGGTGGTACCTGCAGCTGCTTCAGCTGGAAGAGCCAACCAAAATTCAGGTGTTATCGGGAGAGGCCGCTCCACGTGAAGCCCTAGCCGTGGTGATCAAGACCGCAGAGCCCAAGAGCTTCGAAGTCGCGATCGATTTGGCCAAGGGTGGGATCAAGAAAACTCCGATCACACGTGGGCAGCCGGCCATTTTGACCGTGGAATATAATTGGGCCGAAAAAGCAACGCGCGAGGATCAGCGAGTGATTAAGGCGCTAAAAAAGCGCGGAATCGATGATCTTAACCAGATCTATATCGACACGTGGGGCGTGGGCGAAATCGGTGATAGTTATGCCAATCCCAAACATCGCCTGGTGCGCACACTTTTCTTCTATCGGGACAAAGCCACAAATCCCTTTGGGCGGCCGATCTCCGGGCTATCAGCAATGGTTGATTTGACCAAAAAGCAGGTTGTCGACGTCATCGATCGAGGAGTCATCGAGATCCCCAAAAACGCCGAAGACTTTTTCGACGGAGCATGGATAAAGTCAATCTCCGGCGGGGTATTGCGGCGGAATGTCGAGCATGAAGCCGTGAAAAAAAGCTCGGCGGTTTCGATCAAGGGCAACGAAATAAGCTGGGAAGGCTTTCGTTTTTTGGCCTCGATCAACCCGCGGGAAGGCTTGGTTATCGGCCAGCTTGGTTTAGAAGAGAAGGGTCGCGTTCGGCCCATACTCTATCGCGGCTCCCTATCGGAGATGGTGGTCCCCTACGGTGATCCCGATAAAGATTGGTCCTGGCGCTGCGCCTTTGACGAAGGAGATTACGGGCTTGGCACCTTTACCAACTCTCTCAAACTCGGTTTTCAGGTGCCCATCAATTCTGAAACCATGGATGCCATTTACGCTGATAACGAAGGCAAGATCCAAACCATCAAAAACGCCATTGCCGTTTACGAGCGAGGACCCACGTTGCTGTGGTCCCATTACGATGAGGACACCGGTAAGATTGCGGCACAAATGGGTAAAGAGCTTGTGGTCATGTCCATATTCACCATCAGCAACTATGACTACGGCATCCAGTGGGTGTTTAACCAAAGCGGCGAAATCAAAGTGAATGTCCTTCTCACCGGTATTCTTGCGGTAAAGGCGCTCGATTTGCCAGCCTGCGCACGTTGCGAGGCCATGGCAAGTGGAGAAAAAGCTTCGCCAAAGGATAGGTTTGGCACGGTGGTGGGGCCAAATGTGCTGGCCGTCATTCATCAGCATTTCTTTAACTTTCGTCTCGATTTTTCCGTCGATGGCGTGAAAAATAGTGTAGTAGAGATCGATTACATTCCGATTAAGAACAGCAAAGAAAATCCTGCAGGAAATGCTTTTACCTATGCCGAAGAAATTTTGGCGACGGAAAAACAAGCTCCGCGCAACACCAAGCCGAGTGTTGGGCGTCACTGGTGGATTATCAACCCCAATGTGCGCAATTCTCTGGGGCATTTTTCAGGTTACATGTTGGAGCCTAGGGTTAACGCAAAGGCTTATGAGCAAACTAATAGTCAGGTGCTTAAGCGAGCGCCTTTTCTCCATAACCAATTGTGGGTGACCAAATTCGCTCCGAACGAGATGCATGCGGCAGGAACCTACCCCAATCAGAACAGTGGGGCTGGCCTTCCCGAATGGACAAAACGCAACGCGTCCATCGTCAACGAAGACATTGTTGTATGGTATACGGTGGGCGTGGATCACCTGCCGCGAGCTGAGGACTGGCCCGTGATGCCCACCGTTCATGCAGGATTTACTCTTAGGCCCAAAGGCTTCTTCGCTCGGAACCCTTCGCTCAACGTCGTGAACGTTGTTCGCTAGAAGACGGCCCATCAGTTAATCCTTCCCCCGCACGCGCGCAGGAGAGGAAGACTAGTTGTCAATCAGTCTGATTCGTCTTCTTCATCTTCTTCATCTTCGTCATCGTCGTCATAATCTTCGTAGTCTTCGTCGTCGTAGTCTTCGTCATCGTCGTCATCATCGTAAGTGTCGTCATCGTCGTCGTCGTCATCGTCGTCATCATCGTCGCGATAGCTCTCGCCTTCGTCTTCGTACTCCTCACCCTCGTATTCGTCAGCGTCGTATTCTTCGTCTACTTCATCATCGTCGTCGTCATCGTATTCGTATTCATCATCATCGTCTTCCTCTTCGTCGTCGTCATTGTAGTACTCTTCATCCAAATCTTCATTTTCATCGTCACGATGGCTGTATTTGCTTTCCATTTCTTCATCCTCATTGCTCTTTTGTTGGCCAAACGCTACAACAATGAGCGTTTTCTTGGAATCACGGGTCTTATTTTTTGCATCATTGCGGCGGTGTAGGTTATTGGTTAGGTATGTGAGCGGAAGGGTCCTGCTGGATTGTTTGCCAATTGACCCGACCGTATTCACGAAATTTGCCCAAGTAATTTATGAGATAGCCGCATCGACAACGAACCCATTGGCACCCGCTCATGCGAACGACTCCGTTGCCGCAATTGGGGCAAAACTGGACGACCTCAAGATCGATCAAATCGCCCACACCGGAGAGATTTTTATGTTCAGCGCAGTTTCTGCCATAAGGATTCTTTGTGCCGCAGTCGTAGCAGTGGTTTGTTTCGCAATTTGGGCAGACGAAGTAGCGCTCTGAACCAGACCTTATGCCAACACCAAGCCTGCATGATGCCTCATTACAAATCAAGAAATGTTTGCCGACACTTCGCGCATGCTCTAACGAATCGTTCACGAACTGAGTGGCATCCTTTATGGAAAAAAGATGGAGAACCTCACCCGAACGCACGCGCCCGTCGCAGTTTTGCTTAGGACACGGGATTTCCCAAACTGGTTTTTCTTTAACCGATTGAGTAATGTGCTCTCTTAAACAATCGCGACAATAGGACGCCTTATGGTCTCCACAGCTCCTCAGTTTTACCAGCGGGTTTTCGTGGGAAGTTTTCTGAAAACAAATATTGCACTCTTTTAGGTTCTTATGTGAGCGAACGGCTTGAGCCTTGGAAAACACACTGTCGCCTTTTAAGATATTTTTTTCCACCAGTTTATCGTGCGCCGGACAAAGCCAAAAATAATCCGCCGGTGTGATGGAATAAAATTTATGTTTAATTTGGCCGACGACTTCGGTTTCAGCGAATACTATAGTTTTTCTGAAACGAGATAGATATTTTATCATGGTATGAGAGTTTATCTGCTGCTCTCGTTCTAGATCTTGTAGCGTATAAGCAAGCGCAACAATGAGATAGGAATTTTCCAAATGTATTCGCCGCAACAATTTATTTAAAGTTATCTGTAAGTAGGCGAGCTTCTTTTGCTTTGCTTTCACGATGGTTAGTTCAAAGAACTCCTGAGCGTAGTCCATCTGCGCTTCAATATGTTCTTGAAGCACGCTAGCGAGCTTAGATTTCAAGTACTTATGGTTGGTTCTTTGTATATTAAATTTTTTTTGATAACGGGCGTATAAGGCATGATTTACCGCTTGCAATTCATTTTTAAGCGTATCGGTGATCTCTTCGTATCCATCTTGGCCACGCGCCGCCGTAAACAGCAGGCAGAGAGCAGCAACCGTGATTCGCATTATCGAGTCACCGAAAAACATAAGCTTCCTTACGAACCGCGCGAGAGCCAACCCTGTTCATCAAATAGCATGGTGCTGAGGATGGCCTCCTGAAAATCGATATATTTGGCCGTTGGTCCAACAACGTTATTCATCATGACAGCGAAGGCGTAGAGCTCGTCATCGATTGCCCTAAGGTAGCCGACCAAGCTTAAAAGCCCGGTCATGAAGCCTGACTTGGCGCGTACCCTTCCCCTTATGTAATCGCCACTGAGTCGCCTGCCCAGTGTGCCATCCTCACCACCAATCGGTAAGGACGCGATAAACTCTGGCGCAAGAGCAAAATTGTTTGAGGCATAGAGGAGAGTTTTTACCATTTGATCGGGTGTAATCAGGTTGTAGCGTGAAAGCCCGGAGCCATCAGCCGTTACAATAGAATTGGGCGGAATGCCGATCTCTTTGACTAGGAAATCATTAACCAAACTAAAACCAGCGGAAGCCGTCGCCGGTTTTACGCCCTTCTCGGCTGCGATCACTTTGATCAAAGCGTCATGGGCTAGATTGTTAGAAATCTTAGTGAAATCAATAAGTGCCTCGGCCAAAGAGCGTGACTGATGGGTCGCCAATAGAATTGTGTTCTCAGGCACCGCCATTCGCAGAACTTTGCCCTTCATCTTGATATGGTGGTGATGCAATTGATCCTTGATGAAGGTGCCCACCAATATTCCTGGATCGTTTACGGCTAAAGAGTGGTAATGGGCGGGGGCAGATTTGCTTGTTTGTCCTCGTACGATAACTTTGTCGCCGAAATGAAGGCCATCGTTGGTGGTGCTGGGCCAATCATCCTCTCGCTGTTTGCCTGGCTCGACGGCAAACTCCAAAGATTTTTTTGCGCCATTCTTCAAGGTCAGCGCTTTTTTGATCACATCAACAAAACTGGTAAAGGGTTTAACAATGGAGTGAGCCTGGTCAGCAACGCTTAGCGACGGAACGGTTTTTATCAGAAGGCGATTGTAATTTAAGTTCAGCCCAGAGACCGGCGCGGAATAGCCTCGATGCCGATCGTCCCACATGTGTCCTAGTCCCCACGCCAGTCTGTCAAAAATGCCATCGTCGACGAAGATATTGCCTGTCACATTTTTGATGCCCATCTGCTTGAGCTCATCAACTAAGTCCACCAAATGGTGGTCCATCAGGCTCGGATCGCCGCTGCCTTTAATGTAGAGATTTTTTACCGACCCAGATTGGTCGATTAGACGATCGGTATAGACCGACGTGTTAAAACGATAAGACGGGCCCAGGTAATGAAGAGCTGCTGCGAGAGTGATGATTTTGATGGTGCTTGATGGCACAAAATGACGCTCAGCATTCTTTTGGTAAATAACCTGGTTTTTATCGACTGATACGATTTTGATGCCAATATTTACGTTAGGATCTGTTTTCTTGATGAGGTCTTCGATGCGCCGGTTAATCTCATGGATGTTAAGGCCTTGGCGCTTCGGAGATTGGCTTCCATTTACGCTCTTGCAGCCGGTTAAACCTAAGAGAGAAAATATAACGAAGACTAGCAATAGCTTTTTCATGACTCGGTCTATAATGTGCAAGCATGCATTGTAAAAGGGCTTTTTTGCTAATTTGCTGGAAGTGCCCGCGGGCATTGACGCTTAGCGCTGGTCGTATATTATCAAAGGCATGGTTACGACTTTTGTGAAAGCTTCTTGGTGTTGCTGCTCGTTTAAGGGAGCGCGACGCCGGTTTGCGTTAAAATCTTAACCACCCTTCGATGTTTAGAAAGAAAGCCGGCGCGAGCCGGTTTTTTTATGGGTTTTTATGGCGGTTTTTTATGGTTGTTAAAAAAGTGTTGTTATCGCACAACACGCTCACGTTAATCGCGGTAGCTCTGGGAGTTGCTTCCGGCATGTTCAACGACGCAGCGTTGAATGGCGCGGCAGATGTGATTTCTGACACGACGATTAGCCTAATGAAGTTGATTGCCGTTCCATTATTGTTTTTATCGATTGTGTCGTCGTCCGCGCATTTCACCGATTTCGAACAAATTAAAACACTTGGTTTAAGGATCTTTAAATATACCATATTAACCACGCTAATTGCTGCGTTGGTAGCGGAGGCGCTCTACCTGATCTTTTCACCAAGCCTGCTCCGAGGAAGCGTGGGAAAAACTGCTCAACTTCCAGAAACGGCTTATGGATTTTTTGACACGCTCTTAAATATGGTCCCAGACAATTTGGCCGGCGTATTTTTGGAAAATAATGTCATGGCGGCCGTCGTTATCGCTGTGGCCTTGGCCATTGCTATTTTGGGCATCAAACCTCGCGAAAGAGAGGTGGTCTTTAGCTTTTTTGTTGGCATGTTGAACGCCATCATGCGCATCGTGCACGTTGGCTTACGTTTTTTGCCGCTTGCTGTGTGGGCCTTTGTGTCCATACTCACCAGGCAAGTGATGAATAATGAAACAGAATCGCTCAATGCCATTGGTGGTTTAACCATCACCGTGATTGCCGCCAATTTGATTCAAGGGCTCGTTGTTTTACCAGCACTGCTCAGATTCAAGGGCATAGGTCCTATCGATCTTTTTATTAAGGTTAAGGAAGCACTCTTGGTGGCCTTCTTCACCCGATCTTCGATGGCCACCTTGCCCGTAACCCTGGACCACGCCATCAAAGATGCCAAAATCTCGGAAGATGTGGCGCGCTTGAGTTTTCCCTTATGCACCACCATCAACATGAATGGCTGCGCGCAGTTTATTCTGCTCTCGGTTTACTTTGTTTCTGCTTTTACCGGCAATGCGCTATCGGCATGGGAGCATGTGGGCATGATTTTCCTGAGCGTTACAGCCGCTATTGGAAATGCTGGTGTGCCCATGGGCTGCTTTTTTCTTGCGAGTTCCATTCTGGCATCCAAAGACGTTCCGCTTTACCTGATGGGAAGTATTTTACCCCTCTACACCATCATCGATATGGTGGAAACTTCGCTCAATGTATGGTCCGATGTGAGCATCACGAAAATTGTCGATCTTGAGAGCAAGTAATGGATCAACTAAAAAACGTTGTGCGAATTGGGCCGGCGGATATTTTGCCGCTGTCAACCAGAACGGTGCCGCCCTATACGACGACCAACGCCATCGTTTACGGAGAAGAGAGATTTGTTGTCGTAGATCCTGGCACCACCGATC
>DASPVU010000236.1:0-9406 GCA_035622215.1 Myxococcota bacterium
CGAGCAATTTGGCTCCTGCACCAATACGTTGGAGTGCGAGGCTGTCTGTCCGAAGGAAATCAGCACTTCAGTGATTGGTCGGCTAAATCGGGAATTTGGACGCTGTATAACTCATTAGATGGAGAACATATGTCGGTAAAGTTTTCACAAATTGTCGCGCCAACAACGGGATCATCGGTCACCATGGCTAGTGGCAAACTCGTTGTTCCTGATCATCCCATCCTTCCATTTATCGAAGGCGATGGCACTGGCCCGGATATTTGGCGAGCAAGCAAATTGGTCTTTGATTGCGCCGTGAAGAATGCATACAAAGGCCAGCGCACCATCACCTGGTTTGAGGTGTTTGCCGGGGAAAAGGCTTTTCGGCAATTTAATAATTGGCTTCCCGATGACACGCTAACCGCCTTCAAGCATTATCTGGTAGGCATCAAGGGCCCACTTACCACGCCGGTTGGCGGTGGTATTCGCTCGCTCAACGTCGCGCTCAGGCAAATGCTCGATCTTTATGTCTGCTTACGACCAGTGCGCTGGTATTCCGGCGTGCCATCCCCGGTAAAGTCACCTCAATTGGTGGACATGGTTATCTTTCGGGAGAATAGCGAGGATATCTATGCTGGCATTGAGTTTAAGGCCGAAAGCGCCGATGCACAGAAAATCATCGCATTTTTGAGTGACACGCTCAAGGTGAATAAGATTCGCTTTCCCAAGACAAGTGGCATCGGTATCAAACCGATTTCCAAGGAGGGCACCGAGCGCCTCGTACGTGCAGCCATTGAGTACGCCCTCCACCACAAAAGGCGAAGCCTAACCCTCGTCCACAAAGGCAACATTATGAAATTTACCGAGGGCGCCTTTCGTGACTGGGGTTACGACTTAGCAAAACGAGAATTTCGTGACCAAATAGTTACCGAAAGAGAGTCGTGGATTATTGGCAATCTTGATCAAAATCCGTCGCTGAGCGCGAAAGACAATGCTAAAGCCATTGAGCCAGGATTTGACCTCATGGCCGAGGAAGGCCAGCAAAAGGTCATCGACGAGGTTATGCGGACAATCAAAGAAATTTATCCTACTCACGGCGATGGTCGCTATCGCTCAAAGCTTCTTGTTAAGGACGCCATAGCTGATATTGCTCTCCAGCAGGTGTTGACCAGGCCGAAGGATTTCGATGTGATTGCCACAATGAATCTGAATGGAGATTACCTGAGCGATGCCTTAGCGGCTCAAGTTGGCGGCATTGGCATTGCGCCGGGAGGCAATATCAATTACCAAACCGGCCATGCCATCTTTGAAGCAACCCATGGCACGGCGCCAAAATACGCCAACCTTGATATGGTAAATCCCGGGTCGGTCATCTTATCGGGAGAAATGATGTTTCGCTACATGGGATGGCATGAAGCCGCCGATCTCATTATTAAGGCTATGAACACAACCATTGGCCAGAAGCGAGTAACCTATGACTTTCATCGGATGATGGAGGGGGCGACTTTGCTCAAGTGTTCGGAATTTGGCCAAGCGATTTGCGCGAACATGGCATAACGCAACTCGTCATGGCCACGGAGGCTTCGCCTTTTCGCCAGGCATTGTTGCGTAGACCACCGCCCATCGTCATGGCGAGCCGCGTAGCGGCGCGGCTATCCAGCGAATTGGCAATACGTTCTGGATGGCCGCGCTTCGCTCGCCAAGGCGATTCTAAAACGTGTCCACACAACAATGGCTCCTCGCCATGACGAAGAAATTAGAAGTTTGGAATACGGATATGCACGATATTTTATACCTAGGTTCAGAATCACCGGCTCGGCAACAACTTTTGCGATTTGCGCGAATTCCCTTTCGCGCTATTTCACATAGTAGTGATGAACAATTAGATGAAAAGCCGGAGGATTTCGCCGAATACGTGCAAAAAATCGCGCAGCACAAGATGAGTTCTTTGAACCTTCCTACACGGCAAGAAGTAGGGAAAGATTATCTTTTTGCGGTGACTGCCGATTCACTCATACGAAATCCGAAGAGCAATAGAATTTTTGGCAAACCGGCAAATCGAGATGACGCCAAACTGATGCTATGTCTCGAACGAGAGGGCTCGATTCAAGTGATGACTGGCGTCTGTCTTGAAAAATTCGTTTATGAGAACAACGCATGGCACAGTGATGTTAAACGTCACTGGACTTCATCGGCCATGATCGAGTTCTATGTCGATCCTGAATCGCTTGAGCAATATTTGACGTTATTGCCCCTGGCTTTGCGGTGCGCCGGCGCAGGTGTTATTGAAGATCACGGGTTATCTTATCTCAAAAGTGTAAGCGGATCATATACGGCGGCTATCGGCTTGCCGCTATACGAACTAAGAACCAACCTCAGGGATCTCGGGTTTGTCGGCCTTGTGAGTTATCGATAAAACAACCCGATGATTTTTTCGAGTCGATGCACAAACTCTGACATATTCGGACGGTCTTTGGGTAAATGCGCCCAACCATCGCTTAACAGCTCGGTTAATGCTGGATGGAGATCTTGGTTAGATGTGGCAAGCGGCCTAAGCCCGTTTTTTACTGCCTCATAAAAAACGAAGGGGTTATTGGCCTCTCGAAACTCAATGCAATGTTCGTCACTTAAAAGCGCCATGCCCATCAAGATACTGAACGCGTAAACATCGGTTTTCTCTGAGCTATGTGAACGGTTATAGGAGATGAAACATTCAGGCGCACGACAATGCTCGACGGATCCTCTAGGTCCCAAATTGATTCCGAAGTTCCATTTAAAACGAGCATTAACTGGATCGTCGCCCAATATTACAATGCTCGACCAGTCCATATCGCCAAATAAGATAGGAGGATTTTGCTCATGACAAAATTTTAGCGCCTTCGCTAAGCCCAAAAAATTGCTCAAAACTTTCTTTTGGCCGATGTCGATGAGTATATGGCGATATTCGCTGTTAATTGTCGATAAGCTATCATACGTCGTCAAATCAAAAATAAGACCGAGCACTCTTTGAGACTCTCTCGGTTTAGACAGACATATTATTTTAAAACCGAGAAAATTGACAATCGGCAAATTGAGTTCTTTATGCGCATCAATGAGCGTTTCAATCAACGCGAGTTTCTTAGTTATCGCGTGGGCAAACTCACCGTTATCGCGTATTTCCTTCTCAAAGATCACCACGGGAATTGTGCGATTTCCTTCGCGCATTTTGCCCCGCCACACCGCTCCTTCCTGAGAAAAATCAACGATCTTTTCAAGATCGATCGCTACGCTCTCGTCTTTGCACCACGAATTTACATCGGAAGCCCCGCTAGGACCTGCTAATATAACTAGACCAAACAACCACATATATGGGGCTATTGTTGCTCGCATCACTTCTTCCTAAATTTTTCTGCCGCGATTTTAGGCTCTTAAAAAATATCTGCAAACTCGGATACACACGATTAGTGCTTAAACCAATTCAGGACTTTCGATGGCGACTTACTTGTAAATGGATGTATCTCGCCGCGGTAATCGCAGATTCAACCGCGCCGTTCATGAACCCAGCATGCTCCTTGCTCCACTGATCACCGGCAAAAACAAGGTTGCCCATGGCATGATGCAGGAAGACAAATCGGTCTCGCCACTGGCCGGGCCGAATAGGCCCAAAAAAGCCTGATTTACTGAAGGGGTGACGTGACCAATTAATCGATGGAACCGTACCGATGTAGTAGTTCTTCAGATGAGGTATTACGGGTTCCAAGATGTGAAGAATCTCTGAAGCAAAATTTTCGGGATCTCGTTGTTTTAGCGCTTCAGGACCACCCATGTAGACCGTCAGGTGATATAAGGAATTCCCGTCTTCCAAGAAACTACTATCCCAAATGGAAAATCGGTCGGTAACTACTTCCATCATGTTGCTCGTCTTCTCCCGCCATACCGGAGCAGAAAATACCATGATAAATTTAGCAACGTCGCCGTAATCAAAATCGTTGATGGTGACGCGAAGATCTGGTGATAGAAGACGAGCCTGATCCATTTTAATATCACGCAATATTGGACTGGGCAGGGCCAAAATTACATAGTCAGCGTTGACGCGTAAATCTTCGGCCAAATGGCGGAAAGTCAGTGCGAAACTGCCATCTTCTTCTCTTAGTTCCGCGAGCTCATGCTCAAAGTTAATTGGAAAAGCCAGTTTTTTCGCTAAGGCTTGCGGTAGTAGTGAATTTCCCCCCGTGATTTTGCTTCCTTCGTCGCCCTTTTTGCCGTCGATCAAAAAATGCCCGCGTTCCAGATCAATGGTCATATAATCCAATAGCATCAATGCATTGAGCTGTTTGGTGGACGCCCCGAATTCACAGGCATGAATTACCTCAGCCAGCGTCTTGAATAAGGGCGGAGCGTTTCGACTGGATAAGTACTCATCAATGCTCAGTTTATCGATTATTTCTTCCGTAGGTGTAAGATGCTCTATGCCACCATAGTTATCCGCCTTTCTATGTGCGCGTTCGTGCTTTATGCAGCCTATGTCTTGCTCAATACGCAAGAGAGTTGGCAAAAACTCCTGATACAGTCCGGAAAGGTCCCTAATCTTGCCGTCAAAAACATATGTCTTCTCTGAGCCTGGCATTTTTAGAGTGGTTAAGGAGAGGCCAAGTTCTGCGACAAGGGCCCTAATCGCCGTATGATCTTGGTCGATAAATGAGGCACCGAGCTCTACACGAACCCCCTGTTTTGGATAGTTTTCTGTACGAATTTTACCGCCAACACGATCGCTTGCTTCATAAACCACAGCGTCGAGGCCATAATCCTTTTTCAATCGGTAGGCTGCTGTTAATCCAGCAATACCTGCGCCCACAACAACTATTTTTGGCGGTGGTAAGATTTTTTCAGTCTCTGATGCCAAAAGCGAGATGGATAAGAGCATCATACAACTATAGGTGGTAATTATTCGCGTTTTCATACACAAAACTGTGCCTAGATCGAGCATGCCATCTCCAGCTATATGGACTTTAGCGAACGATCGATTTCGAAACTTTATTCTATGGACATACGAGGAAGGCCTGCGGAATTACTTCGAGTAACGCTTCCCTACACTGCACAATTTCTCCATCACATTCCAAGGCGAAGTCACGATCCGCGTATAAGCGAAGGCGAGTTGCGGTAAAGCTCTTAGTTTTCGAAAGACCAGAGAACTTGCCGTTCCAGAGCGCCAGCATGAGCTTAATGGCCGCCCATCGCCCTATTTTTGACACTAGGTGCACGTAAAATTTGCCGTTGCTCGGCTCGAAGGGCGAGTCATACCTCATTTGTCCAGCAAAATGGGGAATTTTTACCACTCCACAGTTATATATTTCGAGCGCCCCTAAACTCGTCCCGTCTAACTCAACCACCAAGTTTAGCGGAGCAAATCGCATGATGGTTTGAAGCCCCGCGGCGACAGCTGCCAAATCCATGTTATGGCGTTTGAGAAACCCCAGTTTTTTATCTTGATTGAGCGAATTTGCCGCTTCGGCCATAGCGCCAATGCTAGCATTGATAAGAAAATACCGATTTGTTCTCCCGGCCGAGACCATGCCGACATCTAGAGCTTTTGCTTCATTAAAGTTGAGCCGAGCTCGACAACCAGAAATATCCTGCCGATGAGCCAGGTCCTGTGGCTTGTGAAAATCGTTAGATGAGCCTAGTGCTACGCCGCCGAGCTTCACATCGGATGCGAAAGGCGCCTGATTTTTTATCCGCATCAACGCGTTAAGCACCAGGTTCACGGTGCCATCGCCTCCCGCCGCCACGAAATTTCTAGCGCCAGCGTCAAGCTTCGATCGTGTCCACTCAGTCACTTGGTCCAAGGGCCCATTCTCGCTAGCGTTTTCGTTGACTAGAAAGACGGGCGCGTTCAGCAAGCCTAGTTTTTTTGCCTGAGGATCCTTAAGTAGTCGTTGCCATTTCTCTTGAGCAAGACCTGCATTAGCCAACGGGTTAAGAATGATGCCATGTGGTATATCCGGATTTTCCTGCATACCGGTGCTAGCACCGAATGATCGATTTTGTTCATGGGATCGTTTATTTTAT
Source organism: Myxococcota bacterium (assembly GCA_035622215.1). Lineage (GTDB taxonomy): Bacteria > Myxococcota > UBA727 > UBA727 > JABDBI01. The sequence continues at coordinate 6,028 of DASPVU010000236.1, forward strand.
TTCAACAACGCAACAACTTTCAGATGCTTAAATTCTTTGGCATAATCCAGCGCGGTTTTTCCGTCGCTGTTTTTATGGGCCTTGTCTGCTCCGGCCTTAAGCAGAAGCTCTACTATCGGCACGAGCCCTGCGGCAGCCGCAATAATCAAGGGAGTGGTCTTGTTTTCGCTGTACGCATATGCCCCCATGACGTTCACATCCGCCCCAGCTCGGATTAGCATCTTGATAATGTTGATGTCCATGTTGCGACTGATGGCGTATATGAGCACGGGGTTTATACGGCCTCCGTCATAGGCGCCAGCAAAGTCCTTGGTGACCACTTTGCCTATCGCAACACCCTCATTAATAAATCCGTTAGGATTGGCACAGGCATCGAGCAGCTCCTTAATTACTGGTGCCGAGCCGCCTAAGAGGGCGTAAGCGATGACAGATTTGCCACCATGAGGCTGGTCCCAATAACTTATCGCATTTACGTCAGCACCCTTTGCTATCAATTGCTTGACCTTTACTAGGTCGCCATCTCTTGCGGCCTCCATCAATGGAGTTTCTTGATTAGCAACCTTAGAAAAAATATATTTGTCATCAACACGCTTATTGTTACATGTTGTTGTTGTGCTATTCCCTTCTGACTGAGTGGTTTTATTATTATCAACCGGCCTAGAGCCATCGCAGCCAGCAAAAACAATACTGATTCCCATAACTGCTAGAGACAAAAAAGAATATCGCATTTCTCACCTCCGAACGAGGTGCATCGTATAGCGAAGTAGATAAAATTACAAAAAACTTAACGGATTGCGATTTTTTTCATCTGCTATATTGTTCCCTTGAATAATAATAGGAGAAATTGAGGATATATCGTATATGCGTTTTGCAATATTATTTTTAGTTTTTTCTGGCGCAGCAGTTTGTATGGATAATATGGACAATAGTGACCCCTATGAAACAGGATACTTATTGAGTGAAGATGCATTTTCTGAATATCTTGTTGAGTATCCTGAAGATACGACAGTAATGTCTGATACTCAAGATACACCCCACGCAAGTGTTGAGGATGCTGACCACGAAATAAATCAATATCTTGTACCAGACCACAAAAAATTACCAGCAGCCGACCTTATACCAGAGCACGATAAACGCGGCGTCCCAGAAGGCCGTAAGCGTCTTCGAAGTGAACGCCATAATTTAACGACAAAGAAGAGAATCAAAGTTCAATATGATCAACATATTGAAGCGCAAAGTACTACTGCTATCATTAGTGAAAAATCTGCGGCAAATACACAAATAGATTATATCAGCAAAGACCGCTCGCACATTTGTTCGTGGTCGGGGTGTAATCTAAACTTTGATAATGACCAATCCTACTACGACCATGGACGGAATGAACATTGTACAAAAAATGAAGATGGCAAATTTGTTTGCAAGTATGCAACTATAGATGGATCAATATGCGATAAAAAATTTAAACGCAAGGATCATTTCATATCGCATGCGAGAACACATACCGGAGAAAGATCCTATAAATGCAAAACTGATGGGTGCGAGAAAGCTTTTCCTAACTCTACGGCACTCGCCCAACATGAGAAAACACACTCCAAAGAAGGTGAATACGTCTGCAAATATTGTAAAAAAACGTTTGATAACAGCAGCAATTACCAGCGACATGTTAACAGCCATACCAAGGAAAAAGTCTTTACCTGCGTAATTTGCGGAGACGAATTTCCCGATCAAAGCAATTATAAAAGACACCTTTCTAAGCATTCACAAGAAGAAGATTTCCTATGCACTATTAATGGTTGTGGTAAGGGATTTCCCAACGCCGATAGGCTCGCGAATCATGAGAAGACGCACAAAACTGATCGCCCCTTCAAATGCACAGCCGAGAACTGTGAGAAAACATTTAAAACAAAGGGCCATCTTAAGGATCATATTGCTTCGGCACATGAAACCGAGCGTCGGTTTAAGTGCGAACATCCCGAATGCCCTAAAGCTTTTGCCTCAAAACAGCAGTTGAATCGACACAAAAAAACTCATCGCTCTAATATTGATAGTTAAGTTGATACCTTGCTGAACAGGCAGCTATGGCGTTCATGTAGCAGCGCGAAATAGGCATTTCGCATTTTCGCCGACAAGAAGCTCTCGTTAAGAATTGCTTCGAAGCGCGGCAAAATGTGTTGGAAGCGTGCGTCCTCCTTGGCGACGGCAGACTGCGGTAGCTTTAGGCGCTGGGCGCCATAATAATCGAAGAGAATAGAGCGCGACAGGTTGGCTTTCTTGCCCATTATGGGTAGGGCCATCTGCTCTTTTGCTTGGAACACGATGGAGGAGTTGACCAAGTCGTAGGCGGGCGACAGCCCCACTTTATTGTCTTTTACGAGAAGTGAAAAATTCTTTAGATGCAGATCTTCGTTGCCGACAAGAAAGCTAAAGATGGTGAGGCGAAAGAGTTTGAGCTTTTCTAGCTGGGGAAACGTACAAAAACGGTCTATCACCGCCGCCACCTGCTCCATGCTGCTGTTATATTTGGTGTCTCGCGAATGACCGGACAACTGGGCAAAATCCTCGACCGCCAGCTTTTGTCCGTGGCCAAAACGATCGAATCGGCGAATGATATAAGAAAGACTGCCATCCCGCGCATAAATCATGCCGTGAACCGGCACATCTATGTCCGCGGCCGCAGCAAGGCGCATGGATACATCTTCATTCTCCACCATTTCGGGATAAATCAAATGTGGCGGCTTGACGATAAATGTGCCGCGTCGATCCACGATATCAAAGCGCCTTTTGGCGATATCGAGGCGCACGCTGAGCTTTGGTTGAATGCCCTGGATGGAGATCTTGGAGGCATGCATAGCCGCCTGCTCGATCTGTTCATCCTTGGTGTACTGAAAATCCTCAAGATCGGTCAATTTAGGAGAAAGTAATTTCAGTCCACGAATGGAGTATTTGCGCTCGCCACATAGCTCATAGGTTAGGGGACAGCGATTCATGTAAGTTCCGTGACGCTCACGTTGCCGATCATGTCCCCACCCACCGCAATCAATTGCGCGAACAGGTCACGTCGATCGATTTTTTTGATCCTCAAGAGCGCATCCAACATGACGCCCTCGGGTAACAGGCCTTCAAAAAATGGCGGAAACTGCGCAAATTCATAGGAGCGCGTGGATATGGGCATGGTCAGCGATACCGGTGGTCCAAGATAATCCGCGTCATAGGTAAATCGATAGTCTTTGCCCGGCTCCGATTCTAGAAGGACGCCCGCACGCTGCTTACCGACAAAAACGCTAGCCTTGCGCATGGCTTGTTTTCTCCCATTCTGCCATTAACGGACTTGTAAGTTCGACGCGGATATTAAGGGCGGTCAATATCTTTACCATGGTGG
>DASPVU010000237.1:0-5180 GCA_035622215.1 Myxococcota bacterium
TAATGGTTCACCCCACGCCATTCGACGACAAATTCCCGATTTGGTGCCTCGCCCAGGGTATCGTAGTAAACGTTTCCTTCTCCGGTCGCAGGATTCAAGTCATCCCAGAAAGGTGCAATGAGCGAAACGTAATTGCTAACGGGCAGCGGCTGATTGTCATATGCTATGGTCCCAAAATTGGTAATGCTAAGCGCCCCATTCGAGCCAACGGTCAGCGTATCAAAACCCTCATCAGAGCCACCGAAGTTTATGTTAAAGGGCGCAGCGACGAAGGCTGACCCGTCATCGACCAGATCCAGCGGTGTACCGCCAATTTGGCGATAGGCGAAAACTGCTTCAGTTTCGTAAGAATAGGCCTGCAATACCGATGGGTCATAAACGGTTATGGTGACTACATCGTTTTCGGGAAAAATGAATTCGTATTTTCCCGTAGCTTCAGCCAGCCAGTCATGGGAGTACATACCATCATTCGCTGAACTATCTAGGCCTTTGCCGTCGTCTACTAAGGTTAACGACTCATTGCCTGGCTTGAACGGAACAACGATGTCTCCGTTTGCTTCCGCGCAGTTAATATTGACGGCTGACAATAGAACGGTTTCACCAATTGGAACTAATAAATGATTCGTCGGTGGACTTAGCCGACCGCTGACAATTTGATTCTGACAAGTTAGAGAACCTCGACCGTTGGTATCCCATGCCCGTATTCTTCGGCCCGAAATCGTAGTCCCTTGCAAGGAGGGCACAGGATCGCCGCCAGCCATCAACAGGTTCTTGATTTGCATGAAATTGCGGTCTGGATTGCTTGCCTTGATCATGCCCGCCAAACCCGCGACAAAGGGCGTCGCCATGGATGTGCCATCCATCTCTTCATAATCGTTCCCTAAAACGGTGCTCAAAATGCCAACGCCTGGCGCGCCAACATGCACACTTCTCTTGCCGTAATTGGAAAAATAGGCTCTTTCGTCGTTACTGTCGGTTGCAGCAACCGCAACAATATTGGCCAAGGGATAATCAGCGGGATAAGCGTCGATAACATCATTGTCCTGGCCATCGTTAGATGCAGCTGCGATGAATAGAATACCCAGATCTTGATGCGCTTGGATGGCATCACGTAAAGCCTCTTGCGCGGGACCGCCGCCCCAAGAATTGCTTGACAACAGGATATCCACTGGATTCTCCGATCTCGTCTTTAAATTACGAAGGTAATCAAGACAGGCAATCGCGCCCGACGTTGTTCCCCCACCGTTGGCACTGAGAAATTTACAGCCAATTATCGTTACTTCTTGCATTACGCCTCGACCACCGTAACGATTTTGCCCTTCAGCTCCGATAACACCCGCGCAGTGGCTGCCGTGGCCGTGATCATCCATCGGATCTCCGGAATTATCGATGGCATTAAATCCGTGGACGTCGTCCACTACACCGTTACCGTCATCATCAATACCATTGCCGGGAATTTCGCCGGGGTTCGTCCACACATTGTTTCTCAAGTCGGAATGGTTGTAATTAATACCAGTGTCCATCACGGCAATAACGATATTTCGATCGCCCGTTATATTGGCCCACATTTCTGGCGCGTTGATATCCGCGTCGGCAGTGCCACCATTTTGACCCTCGTTATTAAGGCCCCATTGTTCATGGTAGCGGGGATCAATGGTGTCAGATGGTGGATCATCTCCGGGGGGTGTAGGATTGGTTGGCGGAGGCTCCAACAGAAGATGCACGGGATAATCGGGCTCAACGTAAAGTACGTTCGGATCCTCTCGATAGAATTCTTGGGCGGCATCCAAAGAAATGCCCCTGGCAACTTCAACTACGTCGAGATTTTTCGGAATATCAAAGGATCTAACGACATAGGCTCCAACAGAGAAGTGTGAAAGGTCCCGCTTATTTACCGACGCACTGTCTTTATATCTCACCAATAATCGACGATTTTCATATTTACTTTTTTTGGCCATTCCTCCTGATTTTTTATAAGCATTTTCCTCAGCCATCGCCTGTTGTCCCGCCAACGAAGCAATGGCTAGGATCACAATTGCGTTTAACTTATACATCATAGTTATGCGCCCCCCCCGGATGCTCTCTGCAAGATGCCAAATTTGATTGGCAAATTTGGCATTGCAAATAAAATTGTAAAATAATTACTCAGCCGCAAGCAACAACTAATTTATTTTTGAAGATATTTTGTGCGGATCATTAGATATAAGTGATTGCGGTAACCAATGTGACACCCGCAACAAGTGGTTTCATAACCTGTCTCCGAAAGTGAAAACCTCGAAGGCTCCGATTAAACTGAATTTTCACGGCAATCTCCGAAGCAAGATCATGCCCGTTTCGAGAAAGCATGCCAAAAAGTAAGTGTGGTTTAGCAAATGAGTCGTTCAGCGGATTTTACAGGACGTCGGCAGCTCTTAGGGCGCTATTGAGCGCCCTCCGTCAATTACTAGGATCTCGCCGGTGGCGTAGATGGCTTTCTCGCTCAAAAACATCACCGCCTCAGCTATATCTGAAGGTCGGCCGAGACTTTTTACCGGAATGCGTTCGAGCGTACGCTCTCTTACTTCCTGGGTATGGAAAGGTTGAAAAAGAATAGCGCCCGGCGCCACCGCATTAACCCGTATCTTGGGAGAGAGTTCGTTACCCAACGCCTTGGTCAAAATGGCAAGCCCAGCTTTGCTCACGGCGTAGTGAGAAAATTGCGGACAGGGCCGCTCCCACATCGCATCAAGAATGTTAACAACGGAAGGAGAAAAAGATCGGTATAGAAGATCCAAAAGCCCCTGAGTAATGAAAAATGGCGCCTCTAGATTAACCGCCAGCATGTCCGAAAATTCCCCACGGGAAATTTCACCGAAATTTTTCGGAGCAAAGGCCGAAGCATTATGCACCAAAAGATCGAGAACATCGATCTTCGCTTTAACAAAAGACACCAGGCTGTCTTGACCTTCTTTCGTCGACAGATCGGCACCAACCACCGCGATTATGCGGCTTTTTCTTTCGTTCGATGCGGCAAAAATCTCAAGCTCCGAGATCGATGAATTGGCGTGTAAGATTACTTGAAAACCCTCTAACAGAAGACGCTCCCCGATCGCTTTGCCGATTCTCTTGCCTGCGCCGGTTACAAGTGCAGCTTTCATGTTTATAAACACACGCCTTAGTCGCGAAAGTTACTAAAAACCAGCTCGAGCGGAAAATCCTTGGCTCTAAGCACTGCCATAACCTCCTGAAGCTCGTCTTTTTTCTTGCCGGTTACCCTTACGGTTTCACCTTGAATCGATGGAGTGACTTTTAGGTTTTTTTCGCCCTTAATGAATTGGACCAGTGATTTTGCGTTTTCTTTGTCGATGCCTTTCCTCAAAAGGACAGTCTGTTTGTAGGTAGAACCACCGGCAGCAACAACATCTTTGCCATCGAGAAACTTCAAAGACAGTTTTCGTTTAACGAATTTGTCACGTAATACTTCCCAGATGGCCTTAACCTTGTCCTCGCTATTCGCCGACAACTCAAAGCCATCTTCCGTGGTTTTGATAGAAGCGTTGGTACCTTTGAAATCGTAGCGCTGGCTTAGTTCGCGCTCTGCTTGGTCCACAGCATTTTTTACTTCGTGCATGTCTGGCTCGGACATAATATCAAAAGACGGCATAGAATCCTCTCGGCGGTTAAAAAAGCTTAGTCATATTGGTGCCAATATCTTTACGATATCTCATACCCGCAAACTCAATTTCAGACAGCAGGCCATAGCCCAATGATCGCGCATCTTCAATAGTTGATGCACTAGCGGTAACACTCACGACTCTGCCGCTTCCAGCCCGAATTTCATCAGAACCGTTTTTCGCGGTGGATGCAAAATAGAGTTTGGCAGTATTCGGCAGGCATTTTGGCAGAGTCATCACCTGGCTCTCTGACCGAGAAAATGGATAGCCTTCACTTGCTAAAACGATGGTTACGGTTTCATCCATTTGCAACAGTTCTTTCTGCCAAAATTCGGTGTCGAGCTGTTCATCTCGAGCTATACCCGACAATAACGGATAAATATCTGCCTTGGTGCCATGAAGCAGGGCTTGGGTTTCCGGATCGCCAAAACGCACATTAAACTCGAGAAGCTTGGGTCCCTCTTTTGTAAGCATCAGTCCTGCGTATAACAAGCCGGAAAAACGAATATCCATGCTTTTCAGTGCGTGAAGCGCTTTAAGAAAAACACTCTCCTTGATGATTTCAAGAAAGTATCGACGATCATCGAGGCTATTTCCCAGTGGCCCGACCGCTCCCATGCCTCCCGTGTTCGGCCCCTGATCAAAATCCAAAAGCCTTTTATAGTCCTGCATCGGACAAAACAAAGCAACCTCAGATCCCGAGACTGCACCAAATACCGACACTTCGGACCCATCCAAAAAATCTTCAATGATAATGTCGTGATGCTTTAGACCGAGTCGCTCAAGGCCGCCTGCTAAATACCAGTCTCGCAATTGATCTCGAGCTTCTTGTTTACTCTGGCAAACCACCACACCCTTACCAGCACAAAGTCCGTCTGCTTTAAGTACAAGAGTCTCTAAGGGATGACCGTTCACGTATGACAACGCGGCCGCCACGTCGGAGAAGTCTCTCGCATTTGCGGTATCGATACCTGCCCGTCGACAAAGGGCTTTGGTAAATACCTTGCTCGACTCAAGAAGCGCCGCATCTTTTGTTGGTCCGAAGGTATTAAGACCGCGGCCTTTGAGAGCGTTCACCAAGCCTTCCGCCAAATAATTTTCCGGCCCAATCACAATTAAGTCTGGCGCAATTTTCGTCACGGTTTCGACAATGCCAAGTAGCGACTCATCTTTCGGAGTAAGGCACTCGAAATCACGCGCAATGCCAGCATTACCGAAGAGCACTAACACTTCCCGTGAGGACGCCGTCTGGTTCATAGATAATTTATGGGCCAATACATGTTCTCTAGCGCCGTGGCCTACTATTAGAATTCTATCTGTCATACCGCCTTCGCAAAAAACCTCAAAAAAAGAAAACCAAAGCGATAACGCACGCACCTAACCGTCAACGCATTGTAAGCAAACATAGCGTCCAAACATAACAAACACAGGGGGGGTATTATGTATAGATTTCTTTTAGCTTGTTCGGCCCTTTTTCTATCAACCGCATTGCTTGCGATAAAACCCGCGTCAGTTCCGACAGAGGTC